>CAJWET010000070.1 GCA_913031515.1 uncultured Acidimicrobiaceae bacterium
CTAGCGATATTCAGTCCTATGAGTTTGTTGTAATGGTCGATGATCTTTGGGCATGACGAGTGAGGGTGGGTTTCAAATACTGTTCTTACATCGATGATTTCAAGTTGGGGAAGCGTGACAGTGAGTTCGACTTGCATCTGATGGATCTCAAGCTCTTCTGGATCATCATGGACATAGAGTCCCGGCGGCTTCACATCTGAAATTGCTCCTCGGACAAGCATTTCAGTTTCGTTGACCCTGTAGACACGAGTTTCATATTGTCGGGTATGGATGATATCCAAATCATCATCTGGGGGTAAAAGGGAGTAGGGGTTTTTCTCTGTGCTCATGCCCTTCAGTATGTCCTCTATAGCGGCAATCGCCACCCAAATTCCAGCTGAGATGTGCAAGCAATCGGTTTCTCGGTCACCATTGGGGAATGGTAATGGAATTATTTCAACTGAAAGACCATGTCGCTATTGTTACTGGAGCCAGCCGTGGAATAGGAAAAGCAATAGCGGTTGGTTATGCACAAGCTGGAGCAGACGTTGTCATAGGAGCGCGAAATGAAGAAGACCTCAAAGCCGTCTCTACAGAGATAGAAAGCTGCGGGCGGAAAGCTATAGCTGTATCCGGTAGTCTCGCAAAACGTGAAGGTTTAGAAGCACTGGTTGATGCCGCCATTGAAAATTTCGGAACGGTTACGACGGTAGTGAACAATATCGGGGGTTCAATGCCATCCGGGTTTATGGATACCACGGAAGACGCGTTTTTAGAAGCCCTCCGGTGGAATGTTGCGACAGCGTTTAACCTTACCCAGTTAGCAGTCCCTCATCTAGCTAAATCCACAAATGGAAGTGTAATAAATATCGCTTCGGCGGCAGGAAGATTTCCAAGTCGAGGGTTCGCCGCATATGGAACAGCGAAAGCGGCAATGCTTCAACTCACCCTGAACACTGCATTAGATCTGGCTCCTCGGATAAGGGTAAATGCCATAGCACCTGGTGCCATAAAGACCGCAGCGTTGGAGATAGTTCTAACAAATGAGGAAATTCATCAGACGATGATCGATGGGACACCTATGGGCCGTTTGGGAGAGGTTCGCGATGTAACAGCTGCTGCAATCTACCTGGCTTCGCCTGCGGCAACATATGTAACCGGACAGATTTTGGGAGTTGATGGCGGTATCCGTTCATCAAACTTCGATATGGGAATCCCCAACGTTTAGACATCAACCATTACATGACGCCCAAGACTAACTGTTTTTGTGGGATCTATGACCCAGGGTCCGTCTCTGCGGACACAAAGTCGCACAGTTCCTCCTTTTGGGACCCGTAATTTTCGTTCTCCATCAAATGCAAGAAGAACTTCCCCTGAGACAGATATCTCCTCGTCAAAGGACAAAATTTTGACTTCTTCAATGCCGATCGTTTCATAATGCCCCGGTGCCGTAGCAGCTTTCACCTTTGTCAAGTCTCGCCCACTCCCCACTGGGGCAAACCGCACAAAAAGAGCCGAATCATCACCAGATGATAGAGGCTTTAAGTGCCCACCTACCGATGAGAAACCGATTCCAGCCGGATCAGCCCGAGTAAGCAGCGCCATGACCATCGTTTTAGAGTCAAACAATTCCAAGGATCCAACATAGGGATCATCTACAGCTACAGCATCAATCAATGCAAGGTCTGTGATCTCTTCCTTTCCGGACACATGTATCAATTTCGCTGGATTAGAGACATCCGCTAAGGAAACTGCCCTGATAGCGACAAGTCCAAGTGCGGTTCCCGCAACTGTGGGTTCTATAAACACAGGAAACGCATTGTTCGTACCTGTTGAAATAGGAATGATGGGGATATTTTGCCAACCCTTAGTTACAGCGCGATTGGTACCATCACCACCAAGAACAGCAACGCATGGAACTTCGCGTTCTTTGAGGAGTCTGGCGGCGATGGTTGAATCCTCTTCAGTAAAGGTCATAGATTTATTCACATAGTTAATCTCAATATCACGAATAGTCTCCGTTGCTCTTCGGACAATCTGCATAGGTTCGTAATTTACGAAAAAATTCCTGACCCCGACAGCTATAGCTCCAAGAACTACCCGCCGAACAATACTGACCTTATCTTCAAGAGTTGAACGGCCAGCAGCAGCTACCGCTCTACGGACATCTCCCCCTGACCTAGGATTCACGATAAGCCCGATGCTATTCTTCACCTTGTTGAACTTACGCCAAATACGTCAACGATCAAATTCGTAGTGTGGCACATTCAACTACCGGAAACGTAGCAGATGAGATAAGGTCAAAATATGCCTTATAACAACTCTGATTACCATCCTGCTTTTGAAGAATATTGTGAAACTATCTTTGAGCTCGAAGAGGATGGGGTCAATGTTATCCAAGCGCGGATCGTGGAAAGGCTACTAATTTCCAGACCAGCTGTTTCCGAAATGATTAAGAAAATGTCTGCGGCAGGGTTGGTGAAACTTAATGGAAATGAAATCTCATTGACAAAAAGTGGTCTGAAATTGGCAAACCAGGTTGTCCGACGACACCGACTGGCTGAACGTTTCCTCACAGATATTTTGGGATTGAGCTGGGCAGAAGCTCATCATGAAGCAGGAAAATGGGAACATGTTGTTTCTCCTCGTGTTGAAGAAGCATTCCTTAGACTTTTGGAAGATCCAACGACCTGTCCTCACGGTAATCCTATTCCTGGATCGGCATACAAAACCCCTGAGGGAGTGTCATACCTCTGTGAAATTAACGTTGGTGGTACATTCACAATCGAAAGAATTCCCGAAGAACTTGAATTCCAACCAGGCATTCTAGAATTCCTCGAAAAATCACAACTCATTCCGGGTGCGAACGGCGTAGTGTCTTCAATTGCCGAGGATGGTACAACTGTTGTTGACGTGGATGGAACCCAAGTGGGAATAGAGCCATTTGCCTCGAACCGAATACTTGTCAGTTCCTGTTAAGTACTGTCAGTTTATTAAAGATGTTCAGATTTTCTGATAACAAGCATCCAAGTCAATATTGACGATAAAGCAACAAGAATAACAGCGAGTATGCCTGCTTCAGCTATGAATGCTTCTTCGAAAGAAGAGAACATCCGTGTCGCTAACGTCGAAAATCCCAGTGGAGAAATTAGAAGCGTTATGGGAAGTTCTTTCATTGTTGAAAGAATAACTAAACCTGCAGCCGCCCCTAACCCTGGTGACATCAATGGAAGATAAATGCGGAAAAATCTGGGGATTCTTTTAACCCCTAGAGTTTGTCCAGCATCCTGAAGGTTATTTGGTACAGCAGCAACCGATAGCAAAACCACTCCCATTGCTAACGAACCAAATCTGACAACATACGAGAACACCAATAGTGCTTTTGTATTGTTGAATAGGTTGTAGGCCCAATCAGTTTGCAACGACCAAAAACGCATTGATAACGCAATGAGGATACCAGGAACTGCGAATGTTGCGATCACCAGTGAGTGAGCTAAATTTCCAACTTTACTTTTATATCTTGATATCACAATAGCTATTGGCAGGACCGCAAGGATAGTGACGAAACCCGCTATGACGCTTATTGAAAGAGTATTCCATGTTGATTCCCAAACCTGTTGAACGTTCAGCGTCAACGGGTGCCCGTTTCCCGATCCGCGCCGCAGACCATCAATAGCCCACTTTGACAACGTGAACAGTGGAGCACCGAGAGAAAGAAGAGTGAGCAGAGACACTACCAAAAAAGATGGTAATTTCCAGGCGCCTAAACTGTATTTAAGTGGTGGTCCTATCGATTTTTGATCTGAACTTATTGACGTACGTGAGATCATGCGTTCAGCAAATACAACAATTCCAGCAATGATCAACAGGAAAAGACCCAATGCAAGTGAGAGTGATTTATTCGCCAACTGTGACGTTGCGATACTTCTTGTAAGCGTGTCATAGCGGAGAAGCTGAACGGCACCGAAATCACTGATCGTATAAAGGAAAACTAGAAGCGTTCCCGCACCGAGAACTGGTGCAACTTGCGGGAAAACCACATGGTTGAATGTCTTTCGCGGGGAATAACCCAACACTCTTGAAGTTTCCTCCAATGAGGATGGAAGATGCCGTAATTTAGCAGCAACAGGCAAGTAGACATACGGGTAACAAAACAGGGAGAGGACAAACCATGCTCCGAAAAAACCCCGTATTTCTACCACATTGTCAATTCCGATTTTGTTCAATAAGCCATTGAGGAAACCACCGGGATTCATTGTTCTGATGAACGCTGCAGCCCCGATGAAACTTGGGAAGACCAGTGGGATCGGAAGAATTATTTTCCAGATTCGTTTGCCTGGTAGATCACATCGCGTTGTTAACCATGCCAATACTATTCCGATCAGTGCGGTAGTTAGTGAAACCGCTACAGACAGAATTAACGAGCGTTGCAGAGGGGATAGAACTTGACTTTTGTTCAATAGTTTCAGTGATGATGTATCACCCGTAAAGTTTCTCCACAGTAGATACCCAGCTGGGAAGCTAAAGAGAAATGCAATCCCCAGTACCCCTATTTTCAGGGGTACTGGGGATTGCATTGATAATCTAGTCCCAATCATATTTGCCCATCACTGATTCAATATGCCGCTGGATTCAATTATTCTGTTAGCGTTTTCGAATCCTTCACCTAAGGAGTCAAAATTTATTGACCCTATTTCAAATGCTTCAAGTTCCGGTAATGCTGAATTTGGTTGCACTCCGGCAGCGATAGGATATTCGTAGGTTGACTCAGTGAAATACGTCTGCACTTGTGTGGAGAGAAGGTACATGAAAAATTCCTCTGCTTCAGAGACCTTTTGGGAAGATTCCGTTATTGCAGCTGCGGAGATGATTAACGTTCCTCCTATGTCATTATCTTTGAATACATAGTTGCTTGCCTTATGTTCTGCTCCAGTTGCTGCTGATATTTTGTAGTTGTAGTAGTGATTGACAAGACCCATTGCAATTTCGCCTCGTCCGACGGCTTCAACGATTGATCGGTTGTTCGGGTAGTATCGGGCTCCGTTTTCAACCATTTGATTGATCCACAATTCAGCCGTTTCGTCCCCGTATTGGTCTATTAATATGGTGAACCAGTCAATGAAAGATCCATTGGATCCGGGTATGGCTACTTTCCCCTTGAAATCTGCGCCAGTTAGGTCAAAAATTGAAGATGGGAGCGTTCCTTCGCTGAACTCATCTGAGTTGTATACGAGAACTCTTTGTCTTCCCGAAAAGCCGACCCAAGTGGCATTTTGTGACCGCATTCTTTCATCAACACCCCCAAGGATATTTGAACTTATTGGAGCAAGGTATCCTTTGCCGTCTAGGTAGCCCACAGGCCCCGGAGATCGTGAGAGAAAGATATCTGCTTGGGTTTTATTACCCTCTTCATCAATGAGTAGTGCCATCTCTGTAGAGGATCCCCATCTTGTGTCAACTTTGATCCCTGTTTCACATTCGAATGCCTCGATCACTGGAAGAATTAGATTTTCGGAGCGCCCTGAGTAGATGACGATGGATGCATCTGTTCCATTTACGCACTCACCGCTGAAGATATCCTTTGCTGCTCCTTCAAGTTCTTTCTTTTCATCGCCGCATGAGGATAGAAAGAATCCGATAGTTGCGATAAGGGCAATTTTGAAAATATTGGTAGTTAATCTCTTTATCTTTGTGGGGTGCTTCATACTTCTTCTTTCAAGAGTTGATGTTAAGCATCCCTAATATTAGGCATGCTTAACATCATTGCCAACCCGCAGGATAGAAATTCCAGAAAAATCTTTTACTTACCTACCTATAGGAAAGGCGACGGTTCGAACACCTGAATGTTTAATGGCTACCCGGTCGCCGACTTGGTACTGAGGCATCCCACCAGTTCGGCACTGTAATTCTTGCTCATCATCATTCGTTCTCAACGTATAGAGCGTGTCGTGTCCAAAGAAATCCACGCATATAACTTCTGCGTCACTCCCTATTTCAAGCATTATCTCTTCGGGTCGTATCAAAACATCAACTGGGCCGCTCATCTCGAAACACAGGTTTATATCGCCAAGGCGTGTCTGCGCGCTTTGCCCAGCTGCATCGCCCGGAACGGTACTAGCTTCACCAACAAAACTCGCTACCCATCTGTTTACTGGATGTCGATATAGGTATGAAGGTTTATCTTGTTGGATAATTTTCCCATCGTTCATCACCGCAACCTGATCCCCCAGTGCAAATGCTTCATCCTGATCATGTGTTACAAAAACACTTGTAACTTCAAGTTCTTTAAAGAGTTCTGACACTTCCTGACGAAGTTCCACCCGTAGACCAGTATCAAGACTTGAAAACGGTTCATCTAAAAGAACAGTGGATGGTTTAGGGGCTAAAGAACGCGCAAGCGCCACTCTTTGCTGTTCACCACCAGAAAGCGATGAGGGATACCTCTCAACGAGGTCTGAAATTCCCACCATCTGAAGCAATTCCTCTATTTCATAATCTGGGTTTTTCCGCCGTGGTCTGGAAAGCCCAAAAACGATATTTTGCATGACCGTCAAATGAGGAAACAATGCCCAATCCTGGAAAACCATTCCTATATTTCTCTCTTCTGGCGGAACGCTTGAATGCTGGTCAGCGATCTTTTCTCCATAAAGAGTTATTTCACCAGATGAAATTTTCTGCAACCCAGCGAGGCTACGTAGAAGCGTTGTCTTCCCACACCCACTTGGTCCCAGAATAACTAAGCAATCACCTTTCTTCACTGAAACAGAGACATGGTCAAGGACACTCAACCCATCAATATCGACGCTCACATCCTCGATTTGGAGTTTTGTGAATTTTAACCCATGGTCAGAACCTTCTCCGATTTCTTGGGATCGTCGCACTTTGTCAAGCATGCTTTACATCATAACAGTTTCGTGAAACTTCCACTAATACAAGCCAAGGAAGCGAAAAGGCTACGTCAAAGATGCTATATCGATAACCAGAAGAGCTGCTAGAAGAATGATGACACTGACGTTTAGTGTCGTCATATGCCACTTATATTTATGATCGGCAGAATGAAATCTCTTTATGCTGTAAATGTTTGCGGCTATACCGATGATGCTAGCGACGAGTCCTATTCCAGAGCCAACACCAGAAGCTATCCCTAGTATTGGCGCCAACACGGGAAAGATAACATAGGTGAACGCGCAACGAATACCAGAAATTACCATCGCAGTCGAAAACGTGTTCTGAGCCTTTGTCTGTTGGCTTACCTGAGTAGCGCTAGCCGTTTCCGTAATGCTGTCACCCACGTACATAATCCTAGCTGGCATTTCTCGAAACTCTAATCCAAATCACTGACGGTAAAGATGAGTAGGCGAACTACCTTAAAGTCCAGCCAACAACCGCCACAATGCGGTTACTGCTGCAGCAATAACAATGACAAAAACGAAAGGGACGCGCTTTGCTAAAGCAACCATGGCAGCCACTACACCGGCAATGCGGGCATCAAAGATAATTTGATCATCGGTCGTTAACGTACTCGTAATTACCAGAGCTGCTAATAGCGGGGTTGGGAGCAGCATCGCGAACCATTTAAGCCAATCGGGAAGAACGCGTCCATTTGCTAAAAAGAACGGGCCAAACGCCTTAAGTACATACGTTCCCGCTGCTAAAGCAACCATAACCAC
>CAJWET010000071.1 GCA_913031515.1 uncultured Acidimicrobiaceae bacterium
ATTTCCATTGACGCTCTAGCGGATCAGGAACCACTCAAAAAATTGCGAGGAATAACAGATTTTTCGCCATTGTTTCTAGGAATAACATGGTCAACTTCGCCTGAACCTTTAGGCGAAGTTGGCCTATCTGTTAACAAGCTCGTTGCATGGACTCAAGAGAGTGGGGGGCCGATCGGAAAATACTCTGGGCTGAAGCAAGTATCGCTTGTTAGTAGGAAAGACACTCTTGACAGGAAGTCGTTCGATATGCACTACCTGAATCATGTAAACATAGCCCGAAGTCATCACGGAATGGAAAAGTACGCTCAGAACATAGACATCGAACATCTTTATGGTCCGCAACCGAAATCATCCGCAATCGATGGAATAAGTGAACTTTGGTTCGCGGACGAGTCTGATTGGTTCCACCGCTTTTACCTCCATGAGGACAGCCAAAGGGTTGTTCGTGAAGATACTCAAAATTTTATTGATTTTCAGACCACAAGCTCGATCATGGTTGCTGAAACGCGATTCAGGAGAATAGAAAAATGAAATCACCAAGGAAAATTGCAGTAGATTTTGAGCCTGAAATTCTTGACTTAATGTTTCGACGGTTAAAGGAAACCAAATGGCCTGAAATCATTGGAGAGGATAGTTGGGAATACGGAGTACCAAGATCGTGGCTACAAGATATGGTCAAGTTCTGGATCTCGGAATGGGATTGGCCCAAAGTCTCAGATCAAATAAACCAATGGGATCATTACTTAACGGAAATAGATGGCATACCTATCCACTATCTTCATGCACCTGGAAAAGGGCCGAATCCGAAACCCATCATCCTAACTCATGGCTGGCCATGGACCTTCTGGGATTTCAAAGATGTCATCGGACCATTGAGTGACCCCGAAAAATACGGAGGAGATCCAGAAGATAGCTTTGATGTCTACGTCCCATCACTTCCCGGTTTCAGCTTTTCCACACCTCTACAAGAGTCAGGCGTTGATGTTAGCCGAGTTGCGGAACTTTGGAACGAGTTGATGACCAGCGTGCTGGGACATAAACGATTCTGCGCTCATGGAGGAGATTGGGGCGCCTTAGTAACAGCACATTTATCCCACGAATATTCCGACTCATTGATTGGAGCCCACTTGAGCCTGAGTCTCATTCCTGGGGTAAACCGGAGAACTCTTCCGGATGATGCTTGGGATCCAGATGAGAAATGGAAGATAGAGAGGAGCGCGGAAGCGGAGAGTACGATTCGGTCACATGTTACAACGCATCTACTTGACCCTCAAACCCTTGCTTATGGTCTCACCGACTCTCCCATAGCCACTGCCGCATGGATTTGGGAACGCAGAAGGAATTGGAGTGATAATTCCGGTGATGTCGAAGAGTCTTTCACTCGTGAACATCTATGTACTACAGCGGCACTCTATTGGTGCACAGGTTCCATAGGCTCATCGTTGCGGATATATCATGAACATTTTAAGAAACCATGGCCGTTAGCTCATGACCGGAACCCCCGATTGGAAGCACCAACCGCCTTTGCGGTCTTTCCCAAAGACGTCGTTCACCTACCCAGAAAAGTTCTGGAGGAATACTGCAATCTCCGCCGATACACGGTTATGCCCCAGGGTGGGCATTTTGCAGCCGCAGAAGAACCCGAACTCGTGACGCAGGACCTACGGGAATTCTTCAGAGAATTAAATTAGATGCTGTCAAGCGTCGATGATGAAGCTTGCAAAAGCCCATCGATGCGCAATTTGAATCCTCTAAGTTCATCGCCGATATCCTTGTTCCCCATAGCTCCTGCAGTGAATCTTACGCGAACTCCTTCAATAATCGCTGCTAAGCGCCAGAATTGGAAGGCGATGTAATAGGGAAGGTTGGAAAGGTCTCTGCCGCTGGCCGAAGCGTACCTTTTAATGACTTCATCTGAGGTGAGATACCCATCAGCTAAAGTTGGAGGTTCATTCATGACACTACTGTCACTATCATTTTTACCCCACCACATCAGCATCCCGCCAAGATCAGCAAGCACATCACCCAAAGTGCATAGTTCCCAATCAAGAACAGCTGAAACCTTGTTATCGTGACCGATCATACAATTGTCTAATCGGTAATCCCCGTGCGTGATACCTGATCCAACTTGTTCAGGTTTCCCCTTTTCCAATTTTGAATGTAGATCATCAAATAAAGGGAGGCCTCTATCAGACCCTTCATCGACTTGCCTTTTCCATCTCCGTAGCTGGCGACCTACGTAATCCTCTTTTTTCCCTAAATCACCTAGGCCGACTAAATCTGGATTCACATCATGAAGTTCAACTAGAACATCAACAAGTGATTCACTTTGAGCTCTTCGTTGTTGTGGAGAAAAAGCTTGGCTATCTTCTATGTCTTTGATTATGTGCCCATCAACAAAACCCATGACGAAGAACGGTGCGCCAGTAACGGAATTATCATTGCACATTCCGACGACGTTAGGGACTGGAACATCACTTCCCTGTAATGCGGAAATGATTCGGTGTTCTCGTCCCATATCGTGAGCAGAAGCCAAGACATGCCCTGTTGGAGGCCGACGCAAAACCCATTTGTCTTCTTTCCCGTCTGTTACTACATACGTGAGGTTTGATCTTCCGTGAGTTACAAGTTCAAACTCGACTTCGCCTTCCGCTGAAGTCCGTTCTTTCAGCCATCTAGTAACATTCTGTATATCGATTCCCGCTGGGTCACCACTTGTCATGGCTGAAGCGTAGATCGGAAAAGGCGCCGAGAAAAATTTAGGTTAAATGCATCTTCAAGAATACCTAGGTAAGTGCTCCATATTGGTAACTTCTCTCTTGTGAACTCAGTAATAGCCATTCCGCCTGTATTCTAGTTCAGTGTCTAGACCTCAGTTTCCTCCGCCTCCTTTGCTGGATCCTGGCTGGTATGCCGACCCTACTGGGCGGTACGAAGCTCGATATTGGGATGGGTTGAAATGGACTGGGCATATCTCCCATTACGGGGCAACAGGTAATGATCCGATTGTCCGAGCTAGATTTGACCGGCTATGGATCCGTATAATTGGCAAGGTTGTTTTCTGGGCGATAGTTCTATGTTTTTTCCTCTGGATGGTAAAAACCTACTGGCCTGACGGAGGAGACAATACTGACGACAAAAACGGAGCTAGTGGATCGGTTAGCTTAATATTTGAATTAGAAGTAACCCCAATGGAAAGAGGTTGGGTGCTAGGTGAGATACAAGGATGATTGGAAGTTGTTATGGTGAAATCAGATAAGATCAGGGTCCTTTTGATCTTTGTTTTTGGGATCCTTGTAGCTATTACTGGTCTTCTTGCATGGCAAAACCATACTGAGGTGGAAAAGTCAGATGCAACATTTGCTGAGGGAAGAGAATCATCAGGAGAAAGTATCGAGCCTATCCCGCTTGTTCCAGTTGAAGAGGAAGTTTTCGCGCAAAATGCACCAGTAATCGTTAACGTTTCTTACACACCGGAAGGCATTACATTAAGTGGCACAGTTAATGCCCAGCCTTTAGCCGATGCTCTCCTTCTGGCTTCACAGCAACTAGTTCCTGACGGAAATGTTATTGAAGATTTCGAACTACTTTCTGGAGCAGAGATAGCTGTGGTACAGGTTGAAATTTTTGGGGAAGTTATTGATGAAGATGAACGGTCAAGAGTCCTTACGAAATACTTAAGTCTGGGGGTGAACGTTACAGACCAATTAATTATTCGAGGTTCAGACCGAACAGTATTTGAGGTAATTCGAGATACGCCAGAATTAGGCCAAGTGTATGATTTCTTTGAAGCCGCCGGTGCACTGGAAGACTTGTTGCCCCAAGGTCAAACTTTCACAGTTTTTGCTCCGACAGATATCGCTGTTGAAGCATTAGATATAGCCGCCTTGCAGGAATTTGCTGAACTTGTTCAGCTTAATGAAATCCTCCAGTTTCATATCGTAGAAGAGGTGTTTAATTTCGCTGACTTGGCTGAAGGAACGACGTTGAGAACTCTCCAAGGAGAGACTATCGCTATCTCCCGAACTGAAGAAGGTTTTACAACTGTTGCAGGGGGAATGGTTCTCTCTAGTGATATCGAAGGGACGGATGGGGTAATCCATATAATCGACAAGGTTCTAATCCCTGGCACAATCCAAACTGAAATTGAATTAAATCAGATTGTTGTTTTCGATCCGGTCCTTTTCGCAGTTGGGAGTCCATTCCTTGCTGATAGTTCCCGACCTATTCTTGAAGAGATCGCAACTATATTGATCAACAACCCTGAGGGAAATTTAGAAGTTCAGGGGCATACGGACACTGATGGAAGTGAAGAAATTAATCTAACTCTCAGCCAAAATCGGGCTGACACGGTGAGGGACTTTCTCATAGCTGAAGGAGTTGGACCAGAGAGAGTATCGGCTGTTGGATATGGGGAGACGAGGTTGAAAATAGATCCAGAGGAAACCGCAGAAGACAGGGCCAAAAATCGAAGAATCGAATTTAGGGTCAACTAGTAGAGAATATCAATAGGGAATCTATAGGGGGCATTCCAGTCCGATTCCCCCAAGACCACAATATCCGTTCGGATTTTTCCCTAAGTACTGTTGATGGTAGTCCTCGGCGTAATAGAAATTAGAAATACGAGTTACTTCGGTGGTGATATCTCCAAGTCTAGCGTTCGCTAACTCCCTCTGGTATCTGCCCTCTGAAGCTATGGCCTGATTATGTTGCTCTTCGTTAAACCAGTAGATTCCACTTCGATATTGAGTTCCTATGTCATTGCCTTGACGCATTCCTTGGGTCGGGTCGTGGCTTTCCCAAAAGGTTTTTAAAAGTTGGGAGTATGAAATAGTCAGCGGGTTAAAAACAACCAGAACGACCTCATTATGGCCTGTCATGCCGGAGCATACCTCTTGGTATGTCGGGTTAGGTGTAAAGCCCCCTGCATAACCCACAGCGGTGCTTATAATCCCATCTAGCTGCCAGAAGACACGTTCAGCGCCCCAGAAACAACCGAGTCCGAATATTGCTTTCTCGCTTCCATCTGGAAAAGGAGGAGCAATTGAAGCGTTAAGCACAAAATGGGGTTCGGGAGTGAGAATGGGCGTCTCGCGCCCCGGAAGGGCTGAGTCTTCATCTGGTATTTGAAGGTCAAACGGGTTGCGCAAATTCATAGGAAGTTACGTTGTAGTCAACAAGCCATTATCGAGTACGACTCGATCAGATGCGAATGTTTTAAATTTTACCTGTTGCCCATCAACCCAAATATGGATTTCTAGTACTTCACCGGGCATTACAGGGGAGCTAAATCTCCCTTCCATTGCGCGAAATCTCACGGGGTCGCTGTCGCAGACAGCATGCAATAGTGCTCGGCCTGTAAAACCGTATGTGCACAACCCATGAAGAATAGGTTTCGGAAATCCACCGAGAGCGGCAAATGAGGGATCGGAGTGTAGGGGGTTTCTATCCCCATTGAGCCTGTATAAAAGAGCTTGGTCGGGGCGTGTCGGGTAGGAGATCACATGATCAGCATTTCGATCAGGAAATTCAAATTTCTCGGCCGGTCCACGATCTCCACCCCACCCTCCTTCACCGCGGAAGAAAAGTCTGCTGACGTTTGTAAACATTTGTTCTCCGTCAGCGGTATCAATCGCAGTTGTTTCGAGGATCACCAGAGCTGCTTTCCCTTTGTCGTAGATGTTTGAAATCTTGCTAGTTGAACGAACTGTTGCACTTGTAGGAAGGGGTTTATGGAGGATCACTTCCTGTTCGCCGTGGACCATTTTTGAATAGTCAACTTCTCCGAGGTGGCTAAGAGGTCCGCCTCTTCCGGTTGCGCCAAGGACAACACACATTGTCGGCAGGGCTTTCTGCGTTACTTCGTTGGTATTTTCTGTGGTGAACTCAAGCTCGAAACCCGTGGGGTCGCCAGCTCCCGCTCCTACCCCAAGACTATAAAGAAGACAATCCTTCGAATCCCAAGAACTCTCATGCGGGTCACTTTCAATTCCAATAGCGTCAAGGTTTATAGGCATAGCTGCTCCTCAATGTTGCCCCCATCATACTTTGCGCGATCGTTTCAATCTCACGCCGTGGACATATTTTCTCTGCAGTTATTGTTTCTTGAAAGCGAGTTCCCAAATCCTGTGCGATTTTTCCTTAAATAGAATAAGGTCAGCCCGCGTTTTCACTGGAAGTATGTTTTCCCTAAGATTTGTTGAGTTAACTAAGTCCCAAATCATGGCTGCTTCTTCCTTAGCGTCTCTTTCTGAAAGGTGAGAGTACCGATTAAAGAAAGAGTTATCGTTTGCCACCGCTTCGTTACATAGGTTCCAAAAGCGAGATATGTACCAATGCTTTATGTCTTCTTCATCAGCATCTAGAAATATGCAGAAGTCAATGAAGTCTCGAATCGATGGCCGGTTGGCTTCAGCAGGTGTTTTGGGATCATCTTGGAGTAGATTGAGCCCCTCGAGGATAAGAATGTCCGGGTTTTCAACAATTTTTTTCGTGTTTGTTACATCATAAATTGTATGTGAATAGGTTGGCGCGTGGTGTTCACCCGATGAGGATTTAACTGATGAAAGAAATGAAACAATAGCCGTATAGTCATAACTTTCAGGGAACCCTTTGCGGTGCATAATGCCTAATTCTTTGAGCTTGTTGTTTGGGAAAAGGAATCCATCTGTCGATATCACGTCAACCGTAAGATTACCTCGCGTGGTTTCTAGTAGTGATTTCAGAATTATTGAAACAGAAGTTTTTCCTACTGCGACGGCCCCCGTTACCCCGAGGATAAAGGGCGGCGATGTCGGCTTGTTGCGTTCAATTGACTGTTCAACATCCTGCAAATGGCCCCTTTCTAATATTGCAGTTGCTAGAGGAACGTAGATGCGCTCTACCTCTTCAAGTTGTACCGGTAACTCAGAATGTGGGTTGTAATCAATTGATGTGTGGGTGGTTTTTTCCTCCCACTCTTTTCTGCTGATTGATTCGAAATCTTTTCCTAAATTACCCACAATAATAGTTTGGCGGGTTTTTTTATGATTTGGGCTACATGAAGCACTTTACTGAAAATTTCCTTCGGGACGGGTGTCTAATTTTCACAAATAGAGTATTGGTCGACATTCGTCCTTATATGGGACAAACTAAGGATATGAAGGCAGTGCAGGTCATTGATGGGTCTATCAGTGTCAATAATGTTTCGGAACCGCGTGGCGAAGGAGTAACTGTTGATGTCAAGTCCGTAGGGATTTGCGGCTCGGACCTACATATGATCGATTTTGGGATGATGTCCGTAATTCCAGGACATGAAATTGCTGGTGTCACTAGAGACGGTACTGAAGTTGCAATTGAACCGATGCTTTCCTGTGGGAATTGCAAATACTGTTTAGATGGGGAGGAGCCGTATTGTAGTGATTCGCTTCCACGCACGTTTGGTATTGGGATTGATGGAGGAATGGCTGAGAGAATCATTGTTCCTGAGCGCTTCCTAATCCCTTTGGACTCCCGAGTGAGTATCAGAAATGCTTTTTTGGCTGAACCATTAGCAGTAGCTGTTAGAAGCCTTGGGAGGGTTGGGG
>CAJWET010000072.1 GCA_913031515.1 uncultured Acidimicrobiaceae bacterium
TAGGACACTTGGAGATGCACTTGACGAATACGGGCCCAGACCACTACGACTTGCGATGCTCCAAGCCCACTACCGGTCTATCATGGAACTTTCAAATGAAACCATGACTGGCGCGATCGGTGGAATCGAGAGAATCGACGCATTTTTCCGACGCATGGAGGGGGCAAACATCAAAGAAACTACCGCTCTCGTCGAAATGAAAGAACGTTTCACTGCAGCAATGAACAACGACCTTGGAACCCCTGACGCGACTGCTGTGATTTTTGAGACGATCAACTCCGGAAATGCAGCTTTAGATAATGACCAGATATCAGAAGCATCATCTTCTTTGGCAACTGTTACCGAACTATTAGGAGTCCTTGGGCTTGGCAAAACCGTTGCAGACAGGGATGAAGAAATCGAATCTCTCCTTAGGAAACGAGAAAACGCCCGAATCGGAGGAGATTTTAATACAGCTGATGAAATTCGCGACTTACTCAAGAACCGCGATATAGAGATCGAAGACACCCCAAACGGACCCATCTGGCGGCAACTCTAAACGCATGTTCTAGATCTCCCTGTGGCGGCTTCCGACAATATAGGAAACTATCGATGCCGCTACTGCAACGTTTAATGATTCAACCTCATTGTGCAGAGGCAAGGAAACAGTTCTAGAACAAAGATTTCTCACCTCTTCCCCGATGCCGCTTGTCTCGTTCCCTAACACTAAAGCCATCCGGTCACTAAACTCTGATGAAAAAACAGGCTCACCGCCAACATCCAAAGCAACAAGGTCAAACCTTGCTTCATTAAGTTGCGTTACCGCATTAAGAGCATTGTCTACGCGCAGAATCGGTGCTTTAAACGCAACTCCCGCAGATGCTTTAATCGCAACTGCCCCGATCTTGGCAGTTTCTTCATAGGGCACAACGACTCCATCAAGCCCCGCTGCAGTAACACTTCGAAGGATCATGCCAAGATTTGCCGGATTGTGAATCCCATCTAAAACTAGAACCGATGAGGCATACTTTCTTCCCGAGCGCTGCTCTAAGAAAGAAGTAAGGCTCTGCATTCGCTGGGCACGAATATCTGCTGCTATCCCCTGATGCTGGCCGCTTCGTGTCAGGGCATTAATACGGTTGACTGTTACGCGTTCCACCTCGACACCTCGAACATATGCAAGATTTTCAATTTCCTTTATTATCTTCCCCTTTGCACCAGAACTTAGATGAATCCGTGCAACTTCATAGCCTCCGCTCAATGCTTCCAGTACGGGTTTCCTGCCATGAATTATCAAGAACTGATCTCGGAGTGTCATAGACATATGTTCTCACAGGTTCATGAAAAACGAAATGTTCACACTCTGAAAGTGTTACCACCAGACCTACTTCATGTTAGATTCTTTCAATAAGCGAATACCTGGATGGAAGCATGACGGAAATCTTTTCACAAGTTCTCTCTAAGCAACAAAAAGTAAAAGCAGCCACTGATTTAAAGGGCGTACCTGAAGGTACCCAAGGACAGGTAATGCTTTCCAACGGCTTGGATTGGATTCGGTACTGGGTCAAGTTTGAGAACGGTATTGAAATGGGAAGCCTTCATAGGAACAAGCTTGTGCGAGCAGAGGATTGGGAACAATTTCTTGAAGACAGAGAGGCCGGATCCCTTTCCATCGACGAGGTAATGGATTCACCCGATGAAGAAAGCACCGAGGACGGATCTGGCGATGGAGTTGAGGTCAATGGCGTGCTAGTTCCTCAACTGCTAATTGATCGGACGAAAGCCGCATTAGAGCGATTCGGGGTTACTAGATAAAGCATTAACATTGCGATCTAGTTGGGGAGCGCATAAGCGCCAAGAAGATCTACCACAAATACAAGTGTTTCATTTGGAGCAATAATTCCTCCGCCTGCACCATCTTCGCCATATGCAAGATCTGGAGGGATGATTAACTCTCTTCGGCCACCCACTTTCATACCGATCAGGCCTTCTTCCCATCCATCAATGACATTTCCTTGTCCAATGATAAAGCCTATGAATTCAGGCCTTCCGCGGTCCCAAGAAGCATCAAACTGGGCACCATTCGATTGTGAGTGGCCGACATAGTGCACGTAAACTACATCTCCTACCTCTACTTCTCGACCTGCCCCTTCAACAATATCCAGAACGTCTAACTCCGTCGCGGGTTCATTTGGAATCGAAACGACAGGTTTCTCCAAATCCACTGGGACCGCAGCCAGTAAATCGACTACAAACAATAGAGTTTCGTTAGGGCCAATAGACCCTGAACCTGACCCGCTCTCTCCATATGCCATGTCAGGTGGGATTGTCAACAAGCGTCGACCGCCTGGGGCCATCCCTACTATTCCCTCATCCCAGCCAGCAATGACATTGCCTAATCCGAGTTCAAAACCGAACGGTTCACCTCGATCCCACGAAGCGTCAAATTGGAGTCCTGTCGAGTATGAGACACCGACATACTGCATTATGAGAAAATCTCCGATACCCACGAGATCACCCGAACCTGTGACAATATCTTCTAACAATAAGTCGGCTGGTGGTTCTCCTACGGGTGGCTGGATATAGGGTTTCGAGGCCATGTCTGTATTATCAATATTTACTGCTGGTGTCGGCGTAGGTGCAGGAGAAGAGGTAGTTTCCTTCTCTATAGCTGGTGAGGGTGCCTGTGACTCCGACTCGCTTCCCCCACCGCATGCTGAGATGAGAGAAACAATAAAAAATAAGGCAACCATAGATTTTAGAATCGGACACTTTGGCATGCTTTATTCTTTCGTTCTTTCTTAGCTCCACAGCATGGTAGTGGAGAAATACTGCTTTCCATCTTTCCTAAATGGAAAGCAATAGAATAATATGCGGCTTCGGATAGGAGTTTTCATGGAGAAAACGACACTGGTATTAATGGCTGCCGGATTGGGCAGCCGCTTTGGAAGCACGAAGCAACTTACAAAGGTAGGTCCAAATGGTGAGGCAATTCTTGATTACACGATCTACGATGCCAAATCAGCGGGTATAGCAGACGTTGTCGTTATCGTCCGAAGTGAAATTGTTTCTGACATCGAATCTCATATTGAGAAGCTTCATGGCCCTAACCACAATTGTGTTTTTGTTTGCCAAGATGAATTCGGTCCTCAACGGGAAAAACCTTGGGGAACCACTCATGCTGTCTTATCGGCTTCTGAAGCAATTGACAACGACAGTACCTTCCTCTTAGCGAATGCGGATGACTACTATGGGCCCACTTCTCTGGAATTAGCTGCCAAACAGCTCCCCTTCTTGTCCACTGGCGTCGGCATGCTCATAACCTTTCAGCTGTCAAAAACCTTACCTGAAACCGGAGAGGTGACAAGAGCTATATGCCATGTGGAGGAGGGAGAACTCACTCGGATTGTTGAAACAGCAAACATCGGCAACCGCCCTGATGGAAGAATCACCGTGGGGCCAACTGGACCCACAATTGAGAGCAACGTTCCTGTTTCTCTAAACTTGTGGGGATTTCACAGCAGCATAATGACATCACTCGAACAACAATGGGATCAGTTTTTATCCACGAATTCTTCGTCGGAAAAGTCTGAATGCCTGCTACCTGAATCAGTTAGAAGTGTGATGTCGGATGGAAATCTAATAATTAGGACATTCCCCAGCAAGGAAACATGGACAGGATTAACGAACCCCGAAGATTACGAAGTGGTACGGTCAAAAATAAGGGAACTTCGGGCTACATAGTTAATTAGATTTCAAAACCAACAATCGTTCCTTGGCCGCTAGGGGGGTCATCAACAAACACTTCTCCGCCATGTGCTCGGATAATCTCAGAAACAATACTTAGCCCTAATCCGGAGCCTGGCATTGAGCGGGTCGTTGTCGCCCGAAAGAATCTATCAAACATTCTTGCTTTATCTTCCTCAGAAATGCCAGACCCACGATCACGAACTGAAACGCGACCTTCTTCGACGCGGACATCTATGGCAGTCCCGTCAGGACTAAATTTGATAGCGTTCTCTATTAGATTCGATACTGCCCGCTGGATTCCAGATTTTCGTATTTCCTTCGTGCTAACCCCACGTATGATAACTGAAATATCTCGCTCAGCCCTTCTCTGGAATCGATGAACAACTTCCTCTATAACCTCTCCTAGGTCACTGCTAGTAAATGGTTCTTCTTCCCTTGAAGCTACTGTTGCGAGTTCTACCAATTCAGTAACGAGCGCCCCTAACTCTTCAGTTTCTTTTTTGAGGTCAGCAAGAATAGTAGAACGCTCGGCTTCTTCCAAAGATGGCGAACGAAGAAGAACTTCTATGTTTGTTCGAAGACTTGTTAATGGTGTCCGAAGTTCATGACTTGCATCTTCTATCAGCCGACGCTGCTGCTCTTTTGAAGTAGCGAGAGCTTGCAACATAATGTTGAAGCTTTCTGCGAGACGGTTGACTTCGCTATCACCTTCACCTAGATCGATAAAGGCGACTAGGTCCTGAGTTTTTGCGATTTGCTCAGCGGCTTTTGTCAAACGAACAACTGGTCGGGTAAATCTAGATGCAAACGCCCACGCGACAAGAGAGGCAAAGAGAATCCCTCCACCACCAAATAGCAGAATTCTGTTTTTTATCCCCCCTAAGGCCGCATTAACTTCAGAGAGATCACGACCTATTTGCAGGAGGCCTGCTGGACGGATTTCTTGTGAAAGTATTCGGTAGTGAGTCCCATCAACATCAGAATCATAAAGACGTTGACGGAGCTGCCTCTTTCCGCCATTTCTAGTTACCAACTCAAGATCTGCTTCGGCAATAGGCAATTCAACTGGCCAACTAAAGATAATTTCACCTGAACTATCAAGCAACTGTGTTACAGCATCAGGTATGAAAAAATTTTGTCCAAAACCAAACTCTGCTAAGGTTTCCCGATCAACATTCTTTGCGGTAACTGATGAGGTAACCCTTCCGGCTCGTACTTCGAGGAATGAATCGACCTCACCCCTTAGCTCAGATTTAGCGGTTCTATACATAAATCCGCCTGTTAGAACGACAACCACAGACACGAGTGCGGCAACTCCCATCGTTAAACGCGTCCGCAAACTCATGCTTCCCTAAAGCAATAGCCGACGCCACGGACTGTATGGATAAGCTCTGGCAATCCATCAAAGTTGATTTTTCGGCGCAAATAACCAATATAGACATCGAGAGATTTTGAATTTGTTTCAAAGTTATAACCCCATATGCGGTCGTAAATTAAATCTCGAGTCAAAACAATCCCAGCGTTATGCATCAAGAGTTCCAAGAGGTCAAATTCGGTTTTAGTTAATTCAACTCTGACGCCTTCGCGTTCAACCCTCCGTGCTCTTTGATCGAGTCGAACCCCAGCCACCTCAAGGACCCCATTTGTAACTTCAATAGTTCCCCTCCGAAGTAGAGCTCGTATCCTGGCAAGGAGCTCATCCAACGCGAACGGTTTTACTAGATAGTCGTCAGCGCCGGCGTCTAAACCAGCTACTCGATCAGAAATCTCATGCCTTGCGGTTAGCACAAGAACCGGAGTAGCGTCTCCACGCTGGCGCAAAGTTCTGCAGACAGACAAACCGTCGACATACGGCATCATTACATCAAGGAGGTATACGTCTGGGCAATAATCTGCTGCGAGTTCCAAAGCTCGAGCACCATCCTCAGCAACGACGACTTCATAGCCCTCATATTCGAGTGCGCGTGCAACGGCATCACGAACCCCTCTATCATCTTCAGCTACGAGAATTCGGTTCTTCAATACCATCAGTGTTTCTTCAATACCATCAGTGTTACCAGTGGAACTTGAGGCCACTATTCCATTGTGCGCCCAAAATACAGTTCTAACCACTGTTCTTAGACGTTCTTAACGAATTCTTACTAAAAGTTCAGCCCTGCATTCAGCTATGGCGGGCTGAAGCGCGCTTCGTCTGGGTAAGGGAAGAATTCTCCAGAGTCTGGGAGTTGATTGCGTTCTTGAAAGTCGACCCACATCTCATGCGTGCACAGATCCCCATGTATACGGTCGAACTCTGCGCTGGCGCCCTTTGGGAATCGAAAGAATTTTTTGAATTCTTCAGGGAACACGTCATCAGCCCCAACAGTGAACCATGGTTCGGACGACATTTCATCTTCATAGTTTCGTGCTTCGGGTATTGGGCGAAAATTTGCTTCATCTAAAAAGGTCAACTCGTCATAGTCGTAAAAAACGACGCTTCCGTGTCGAGTGACACCAAAGTTTTTAGTGAATAGGTCACCGGGAAAGATATTCGCCGCTGCCAAATCTTTTATCGCGTTGCCATAGTCAAGAACAGCGTCTCTCACAAGATCTTCGGGCATCTCTTCGATATAGAGGTCTAGCGGGTAGACCTTACGTTCTGTATACAGATGATGGAAGATCACATCGCTTTCTGTAATTGTCACGGAACGAGACGTCTCGCTGGCAAATTCCTCTAGAAGTTCATCCCCGAACCGATCCCGAGGGAAAGCGAGATCTTCAAAAACTTGAGCATCTACCATCCGGCCTACACGGTCATGGCTGAAGACCATCTGGTATTTCTCCAAGACTTGAGTCCTCGTTACTTTCTTTGAAGGTGGGAATGTATCTTTTATTACTTTAAAAACAACCCCGAATGAGGGGAGTGTAAATACTGTCATGACCATGCCCTTTACTCCCCTCGCCGGCTGGAAACGATCGGCGGAGTTCGAAAGATGCCGATAAATAGCACGAAAGAGACTGGTCTTTCCATGAGAGCTATGTCCGATTGCGGTGTACAGCTCGGCTACAGGTTTTAATGGTATGAGAGACTTCACGAAGGCAACAATCGCTCCTGGTTCCTGAGCATCGACATGGAAATAGGAACGTGTAAACCCAAAAATACGGCTAGTCGAATTTTCTGCAAGTAGTGCAGCATCAGCTATGACCCCATCTTCAACAGACCGGAGGGGAATAATGAGAGGAGAGACTCTTGTGAGATGGCGAATACGTCCAACGAGATAGGCACCGCGGTTCCTATAAAATACCGGTTCGAGCATATCGATTTCGACGGGCATAGTTGATTCCCAAGTCTCCGAAAGATGTTGCTCAATTGCTTCAGCGACATTAGCAGCGTCCTTGTCTATATCTACCCAAGGCGCACCTAAATCATATGACCCTAAAACAGTTTGGAGAAGTTCACTGGTCGTGGTACGCAGACGGAAAGTTGATACTTCGCCCTGCCCTGGATCAACTATGGGAAGGGCTATACCCCCGAACCAGCGGAATTCGAGATCGTCATCGAATCCAACCATTATAAATACCCTTCGGGTAACAGAATTAAAAAACGTCTCTGCTAATTCAGAATCAGACCTCCACGCTATTGATTGGGCATAGAGATGCCTTGCATCCACCCAGATCTTTCTCTGGTGCTCTTCATCGAGGCCTTCCAGAAGAGACTTAATTGCTTCCACACAAACGTTTACGCTTTGCCGGTGCAAAAGAAGTCGAATCTGGGAATCAATCTGTTGTGAGGAGAATCTCCTCCGCACAAAATTTTCTGCTGCTCTTCTAGTCACATCTTTAAATTCACTTC
>CAJWET010000073.1 GCA_913031515.1 uncultured Acidimicrobiaceae bacterium
TTTGATTGCGTTTTTGCTCGCGGGTTGCTTCATCATCTTCCAAACCCGAAAAAAGGAGCAGCTGAAATCGCTAGAATTCTTAGGCCGGGAAGTACAGCAGTGTTCGTAGACCCTTACCGGAATTTCGTCTCCGCTGTTCCAAGGCTAATCAGTCGAAGAACTTCCCACTTTGACGCTGATCACAAGAACTTTTCTCTACGTGAAATCAAGAAAATCTTCGCGGGATCGTTAGAAATCGAAACGGTGAAATTCTGGGGTTATGTCGCATACCCTTTGCTTGGTTTCCCCGATGTCTTAAATTTCAACTGGTTGCCACTGCGAAAGTTATATCGACCCCTCGTACACTTCGATAACGCGGTCTCAAAAATCCCTCTAATCAATCGTCTTAGTTGGGGAATAACTGTAAAGGTCGTCAAAAGTGAGAGATAACAAGACTTCCCATATACCTACCGGCACACTGGAACCGGAGGTCGAATTTTAACATGTGTGGGTTATTGGGTGTTGTTAGTATCAAGGGTAGTTGCCTTACAAACGAAGATATTAAAGTCCTCGTTGGAGTTGGTAAAAAAGCTCAACGGAGGGGAGTAGACGCCAGCGGCTTGGTGCTGATGGAAGCTGATAACAACATTCAAATAGTTAAAGCAAACCACGGTTTCGGGACAATGATACGAACGAGCCAAGGGAGGAATCTGCTTCGGCGGGCTCGTGACGGGCGTGCCTGTGGGCTATTCGGCCATAGTCGACTAGAAACGCATGGCTATTCCGGCGCTTCAAACAACAATCAGCCGGTCATTATAGGAAACTGGGGAGTTGTTCATAATGGAGTCATAACTAATGCGCCTACATTGCGCTCGGAAATCGCCATAGATGACCTCGGCATCGAAACAGATACTGTGGCGATTGCTCTTCTTCTTCAAGAATGGGATCAGAACGGGAGAAAGGGCAGCGTCGATCAAGTCTTCGAAAGATTACAAGGAGAATATAGTATCGTCGCTGCCTCAGCTTCCGGGGAAATCCTATGCCGAACGAATGTCGGGAATCTATATAGCGCAGAAGCCGAAACAGGAAGCGTTCTGTTGGCTAGTGAACCTCGACAGTTCCCTAACCAGCTAGAGAAAACTTGTAAGCAGATTTCCCTAAACAAAACTGTCACCTTACGAGGTCATAGCGAAAGAAGCGGGAGTATCTCTGTCATCGATGTGAGTCGGGAAGAGGCAGGGATGGAAGGGGCGCAAGGCTTACATTTGAAAGAAGATCAGCTAGATTTGGGCTTCTCGAAAAGTATGACAAGCATAGCTGAGGTTGCGCAGGAGAAAGCTCAGGATCTAAAGCGTTGCACAAGGTGCGTGCTTCCCGAGACTTTTCCAGAGATCTCTTTTGATGGTAATGGGATTTGCTCCGTATGTAACGACTTTAAGCTTCCTAAGTATTCGGGTATAGATAAGTTTGCTTCTGACTTAGAACAAAACCTTTCCGCCAGTGGTAAGGTCCTTGTCTGTTTAAGCGGTGGACGGGATAGCTCATACATTCTTCATCTGACACATTCTCTCGGGTTCAAGCCGATTGCATATACGTATGACTGGGGGATGGTGACTACTGCAGCAAGGGAGAATATGTCACGTATGTGCGGTGACCTCGGGGTAGAACATATCGTGGTATCTCCAGATATTCGGAGGAACCGTACTCGGATCAAGCGCGCACTTACTGCATGGTTGAAAAATCCGAAACTTGAGACTATCCCGATTCTAATGGCTGGCGACAAACCGTATTACCGGTGGGGGCGCGAAGTCGCCCGTGAACGAGGAAACATTCCGGTGATTCTTGCTGATCATCCGATGGAAACTACAGGCTTCAAAGCAATGCTTGCAGGAGCAAATCCTTCTCTTGACCATGCTCAAGGGAGTTCGTATCGGCTTAGCCTTACCAACATGGCTCGAATGGTGTTTTCCTATGGTTCGCATGCAATCCAGTCACCAGGACTTATCCCCTCACTTGCAAAGGAAGGCTTAATCGGGTTTATTGACTATTACGTTAGGGAACATAAGAATTTTTTACGACCATTTTCCTATATCCCTTGGGAGGAAGAGGTAATCGAAAAAACTTTGCGTTCAGAGTATGAATGGAGCTCAGGTGAGGACCGGTCAGTTACCGCTTGGAGAATGGGTGACGGCACCGCCCCCTTCTACAATCTCATGTACCTTCTAGGTCTAGGAATGACCGAACATGATACTCTCAGGTCGAACCAAATTCGCTTTGGACTGATAGAAAGACCTGAAGCTATTGAAAGAGCAGGTCAAGATAATAGTTTTAATGTTCTTGGCCTTGCCTCATATTTCACGACAGTTGGGATTGACCTAAAGTGGGCGGGTGACCACATACAGCGATTTGCAAAAAATTACGCATGAGGTGAACCTTTCCTCAATTATTTGTATTAAGAATGCGAGGCTTTGGTGCCAAAGCTAACGGTTAATAGAACAGATTTTGGTTGGACATTCGCAGCATTTGGGGCCGTTGGTCTATCCGGTTTGGTCATTAATCAGGTAATTGCCACCCAGCTGGGAGTCACTGCTTTAGGCCGATATAACATGCTGTTGGCTGTGGTAATTATTGGCGGTCAAATTGGGGTGATGGGAATCCATAGTTCCGTACTTTTTCACACGCCTAAAGCCCGATCGGAAGGAAGATCTACTTCTGAAGTCGTTTGCAGCGGGGTTTTAGCAACGATATTTACTTCTGCAATTGCGACCTCATTGATTTATGTTGGCGGAGAGATCATTCTTCGCTCAATCGGTAATCTCTACTACCTAGATGGTCTTAGAGCGATCACCGTTGGGCTATTTCTCTTCCCTATAAACAAAACGTTACTGGCCCATATTAACGGCCTCCAAAGAATTCCGACTTTCTCTATCCTGTTCTCAGGCCGGTTTATTCTTCTAGCGGCTACGGTGGCTGTGGTTACCTACAACGTCGATAATGACCAGGTTCTTCCTTGGACGATAACGATTGCTGAAGGAGCCATCTTCGTTGGGTTGGTCTTCGCTAATCGATCGGAGCTCATGGGGTTGGATCAATGGCGCAATATGCGTGGAATGTTCAACCGTCACTTCCGATATGGGTTGAGAGGGTTTTTGGGAACTACGTTGCTGGATCTGAACACCCGATTAGATATCATTTTGCTTGGTTTGATCTCGGGTACTAGATCCGTAGGTATTTACAGTATCGCTAGTTTGTTTGCCGAAGGCCTGTATCAGGCGGCTGTTGTTCCCCGCTACAATTTTGATCCTGTTGTGACAAGCTTATATGTCCAAAACAAACTCGGGGAGTTACAAGAGACCATTGGCAAGGCGAAGCGCCAAATCTATCTTGTGGCGGTCCCTGTAGTAGTCCTGTGTAATGTGATGTATCCCCTCATTGTTGAATTTTTGTTTTCAAAGGAGCTGGCAGATGAGAGTTGGCCGGTTTTCTTGATTCTTAGTCTCGGTGTGGGTATTAGCGCGGGGTATTTACCATTTACGAATATTTTGCAGCAGTCGGGCTTCCCCGGGCGTCAGTCAATGCTGCTTGTGGCTATGACTCTCACGAATCTTTCTCTCAACGTAGTACTGATACCGTTCTTTGACGTCAAGGGAGCTGCCATAGCAACAGCGATTAGTTGGGTTTCTGTTGTCTTTTACTTGCGCAGATTGTCGAATCCTATTCTGGGATTCAAAGTCTAATATTTTCTGGATCCAACGACGAGTAGCTGCTTAGGTAGTGGTGGGCATGTCGTGGGTATCTATGATGACGTTGGTTGGTATGAACCTGTAGGTATACGCGTGGGGAGGTGGAAACCTTGATTGTTCAATAGGTCATAGGCGAGCTCATCGACTTCTTCCAGCTCGTTCTTCGTGCAGATATGCCATTCATCTCGACTGTTATCGCACTTGTTTGTAATTGATTGATCCAGGGCGCCGATGTTCGCCATCAGGATCCAATAAAAGTACTCATGGATCTGGCAGTAGTAGTCGCATGTGTAGTCGTAGTACCTGTACCAAGAACCCTCTGGGTAGGTGGAGGGGATATTTTGGAAGTTTCCTCCCCGTGCTACATCCATAGCCTCACCGAGGCGGCTGCTAGAAGAATCACCAAAGTATTCCCGATGGGCTTCGTACCAGCCAACTGAGACAACATGCCAAACTTCCTCAAGGTTCGTATCCCAGGTTCCAGCAGCTTCAATGCCGCCCAGTGCCCATTCGTCCTCGTCGATGTACATGCTTGCAGCCATACCTATGTCGTCAACGCAAGGCCTTCCTTGTATGCGTTCCCAAAGTGAGTCCCGGTCTGACTCTGTCCAAACCGGAACAATAAAATTCTCCTCTGTGAGGACACGGAGTACTTCAGGGTCATCGGGAGCTCCATCCTCGTCATTGTCAACGTATTGGGCAAGAACATTTGCTGTGTGTAAGACAAGTTCACTGGGAGCTTCAGGCACTCCGGCCACATACATGCCGAAAACATTCACGAACTTGTCAAAACCTTCATTCAAACATTCGTTTGATGGATGCTCTGACAGCACATCGAGATTGGGCGAAATGACCTCCCCAAGTTCAAAGTTGGGGAGGTCATTTTCAAAACAGTATTGTTCGGCTTCTTCAAGGTATGGATCAAGTTCTGGGCTTTGCGTAGCAACCATTTCTTCAATTTCCGCGTAGCTGTTGCCAGATAGATCTTCAATCAGGTCTACTGCGCATTCAACAACTTCATAGTCTTCTTCAAGTCCCAGTTCTAAAATAAAAGCAATAAGGTCGCGCCGATCCGGATCCACATCCAATTCTGCTTCTTCCATTGCTCTTTGATCGTCAGAATCAGAAGATTTTGGGAAGACCCACTGTTCGAAACAAGGTAGGGCTTTATCTATGAACTGGTCCCAGTCATAGTCCGGATTGTCGTTGAATATATTTTCCGGAGGGAAAGAACCACCATCATTCCAGTCTCCTTTCGTTTTGTAATTGGATTGATAGTGGTTGATTGCCCAATCCCACGTGGTCAGTCCGTCGTTCACGAGCACTTCCATAAGGCATGCTTCTTGAAGTAAAAACGGCGCCTCTGCAGCGCTGGGATCGATAAACACCTCACCCATGGCTTCTACCAATTCCTCGAAGCGCCCAGTGTTCGATCCAGTGTTGGCATCCTCGCTGTCAGAACTGCCACAAGCCACCAATCCCACAACCAGACCGAATATCATCACCAAACTGCAAAGCCTACGACCCATGCCCCGATTGTATATCCAAGTTTTTGAACCAGTGTTGTATCGGTTGTTTCCATGTTGGGATATTTATGGGAATTGGCGGCAAGTGAAAACCCCCGACCAAAGTGGTATGGCGGGGGCTTCCGGTTACGGTACACAAAATTTGAAGCTGCGTGCCGCAGCTTCTCAGTCTACGGTTTTGTGGCGAGAATGGTTCAAAAGGGATACAAGAACCTAAAGCCTCCATGTATCTGATTTGGTGAGGGTAGGTATTATGAGTAGCAGAACAGATGATGGGCGAAGGGGAAAGATCCAAATGGGGAAACAGAGAAAGAAAACAGACTACACAGATGTCAGCGATGTGGGAATAAGTGAAGAGAAACGTGAACGTCTGTACGCTGCGCAGACTGAATGTTGTGTCAATTGGACAAATCGCCATGGTTGGCCAGTAGGAGTTTTACATAGGTTCGTATGGCATGAAGAGAAGTTCTGGGTTACATGCATGGGGCAACGGAAAAGGGTTCCAGCATTGACTGCTAGACCAGAAAGTTCAGTTGTTGTTTCTAGTGAAGGGACCTGGTTAGGGGGAGACATCACCACAACAGCGAAGACGTTGGCAGTGGTCCATGAGGACGATGACGATGTCAAAGCATGGTTCTACCCTATGTTGGCATCTCGTCTCCGCGCGGGGGACCCAGAAGGACAAGCAGAATTTACTCGCCGAAACGATACGCCAGGAAGAGTGATTATTGAACTTATTCCCCAACAGTGGATCACCTACGATGGTCCGCTTCTTGAATCTGACCTTCGGGGTATTCCTTACAACCCTCGTCTAGCAAAGCATTCGCGTAATGTAACCAGTCCGCCTGAGGGGTGGGAAATGGAATATCTATAGGGAAGGTAACCAATGGATAATGACGACGTAAAGCAGATACTTGACCGGCAAGAAATAATCGATGGTATGCACTGGTATACGAGGTGGGTCGATTTGAATCGGGTAGATAAACAGGTTGAGATTTTCACCCCCGATGGAAAATTGACGTTCTATGGTGACGATCACTGGATAGTTGGTCGAAAAAATATACAAGCAGCTCTGGTCCCATCGGTTGCAAGGTATCAAGCCACACATCATTACATCAGCAATATCGACATTGCTTTTGATGGGTCTGATAAAGCCGACGCCATCTCGTATGTTCAAGCGTGGCATCGGCCTGCAGGTGGCGGCGAGGACTACACACTGCATGCCCAATATCATGACAAATGGGTTAGAACTCTCGAGGGATGGAAACTAAATGAACGTAGGTTAAAGGCTGCAGGAACGACAAATCGAGGCCAAGGCCTAGACCTCGAACCAATCGGTCGATCCAACTAACGAAAGATAGAGACCTAATACTTAGGATTTAATATGAAAAAAATACTTCGATTTTTTAGGAATAGGAAAGAGAATGACCACCGCTCGTTCTTTCTAGATCCGGAAATTTTAGAGTATATCTTTACGAACAGCACTGAAACGGATCGTATTCAAAGGTCATTGATGGATGAGACCACAACGTTAGGGGCGGTCTCGAGAATGCAGATTTCTCCTGATCAAGGGAATTTCCTGACAATGCTAGTAAAAGCAGCAGCCCCGAACTTCGCCGTTGAAGTTGGGACGTTTACAGGATTTTCGGCGTTAGCTATAGCCAGAGGATTACCTGAAAATGCAACTTTGCTGTGTTGTGACATTTCAAAGACGTGGACAGATATCGCGAAACGGTACTGGGAGCAAGCAGGGGTAGACACCAAGATTGATTTAGTTCTTGCTCCAGCCCTTGACACCTTAAAGAAACTACCTGATGAGAAGCAAATAGATTTTGCGTTTATTGATGCCGACAAAGGCAATTACAAAAAATATTACGAGGCGATACTTAACCGCCTATCAGAAAATGGACTTATCGTCGTTGATAATGTTCTTTGGTCGGGAAGGGTCGTGGATGCTCGTGTTAACGACGAAGATACTGCTGCGATACGGGAATTCAATGAATATGTCAAAAATGATGACCGTGTTCTCTGCGCGATGTTATCCATAGGGGATGGAGTTTCCGTTATACAAAGGTCTAACTGAACTTCTTAACCAAGATTTGTCCAGGTGGTTAGTTAGAATTCTCCAATAGGGTCTCAACCTCCGTGAACACCAAAAAGATAGATTCTTAGTTCTTCTTGATTGGGGGTTTATTTTTGAGG
>CAJWET010000074.1 GCA_913031515.1 uncultured Acidimicrobiaceae bacterium
TTCGCTTCGCATCGCCCCGGCGTGAATCCATGCCGGATTCGGTGATTGATCGGCAATCGTTTCATTAGCGATGACCATTGCAGCGGCACCATCGGAGGATGGGCAGGTTTCTGAGTAACGTATTGGCTCCCAAAGCATAGGAGATTCAACCACCTGGTCGAATGTAAGGTCTGGTTGATGCAAATGGGCGTAGGGATTTAAAAGAGCATGTTGCCGGTCTTTAAAAGCAACCATGCAACCGATTAGTTCTGGAGCATTTGACTCCTCCATGTATTGGCGGATAATCGGTGAGAAGTAGCCTCCCGCCCCAGCATTTATCGACACTTGAAATGGTTGTTTTAAGCTCAACGCCCACATAGCATTTGACTCACTTTGCTTTTCCCATGCAACTGTTAAGACTTTTTCATGCACCCCTGAATGAATTAAAGATGCGGCAACAAGTGCTGTTGAGCCTCCAACAGATCCAGCGGTGTGTACGCGCAGCATCGGCTTCCCAACACAACCTAAAGCCTCTGACAAGAATATTTCCGGCATCATGACACCTTCGAAAAAATCCGGAGCCTTGCCCATGACTACTGCATCAATATCTCCCCATCCCATTCCGGCATCTTCCAACGCCCTATATGCTGCCTCACGTACAAGCCCCGGCATCGAAACATCCCCTCTGGTTGCAGAGAAGTTTGTCATCCCGACACCAATAACTGCAGCTGTTTCTCCTCCGGCGCCCATCAGTTGTCTCCTCCCTCAAGAACACAAACCAAGTTCTGCTGTAATACGGGGCCCGCTGTCGCGTGAGCCAATACCCTATTGGCATCTCCGCCCCATATGGATCGGGCTGCTTCAGCGATTCGTAATAGCCCTGACGCCATGAGAGTATCCGCTTTGATTGGGTATGAACCTTGGGGAATATCCGGTATTTCTGGAAGTCCCATTTCTTTCCGAAGTAAAAGGTCATGTGTTGTATACGCCGCATGTAATTCGGTTACATCAATGGGTCCATCATGGACTCCTGCCTTCTGAGCTGCCAGTCGTACTGAAGGGACAGCAGTGAGGTCGCGAACGCCAAAGTGATGCGAGTCGATTCGGTGGTCAATCCCCGTGATCCATGCAGGCCTGTCACAGAGTTCTTCAGCTTTACCTTCGGAAGCTAGGATCATTGCCACACCACCATCGGCATATGTAGGGCAATCAGCTTGTCGAAGGGGATCCGCAATTATCGGTTGGGAAAAATACTCTTCACGGTTGTCTACTGTTCCAGTCCTTATAGCGCAATCCGCTAACTGGTCAGAAGTAACAACTCCATCTTCGAGCAGTAATCGCGCTTGTAATGCCGCCACGGAATGCGCATCCGGCCATAATGGTGCCACATAGTATGGGTCAAGTTGTGTAGATAGCACATCTTGTAGTGACCCGGGTGAAGGTTTCCCATACGAATACACGATCGCTGTATCGATGACTCCCATCTGAAATTTCACCCATGTTTCGTAAAAGGCCCATGCTCCATCCATTTCTACATGACTTTCTACAATCGGAGGGACAGGCCCTACAGCATCAAGTGTCATAACAAATGAGAAGGCCTGCCCGGCGAGGAAATCAGAACTACCAGAACATGTAAAACCTAATTCACTTTGATCGAGACCAACCTTATTTCTCACCTCTGAAATCAACGGAATCATCATCTCTACTTCGGTGTCCAGCATTATTTCTTCTTGGCGGCTAGCAGCGGCAACAATCGCGACTTTACGCATTTTCCCCGCCTGCCTTTCGTGCATGCCAACCTCGGACCCCTGCAGCTTCAAAAGGTATATCGGGCTCACCGGTTGGCCGCCAGTAAAGAATGTTCTCGGCAGTCATGCCGATCTCTTCATCCGGTTTCCAAACCGCTTCAACACGCATCCCAATCCGACATTTCTCCGGTGGGCATTCGGCAACAAGATTCAGGAACCCTATGTCCGCCCCATCAAGGAAAATCCATGCGGAAATGTAGGGGAGATCCAGATCTCTACCGGGAATAGGTACGTTTGTGACACAGTAAGAACCTACATGTCCCGTGTGGGACATCTCGACGAATTCTTCGCAAAGTACTCCGTGTCTTGGGTCGGCTCCTCTTGGTGGGACAAGAATTGCTCCGTCGACTGGGGAAACATTACCTAGGATCTTTTTATTACCAAACGCACGTAAATATGTTTGGGCAGCTACACCCGGTGTGAATGTGTATTCCATTCGAATGGGCGTTCGGACTGATTGGACCGGTTCAATTCCATCGAGCGAGGATGGTAGGCGTATTTCAGTCATTGGTTTCCTCAACTGGTATAAATCCCTCGATATCTTTAATATGCCCCTCTGTCTCTTCACGCCATTTGATACGTACGTTCATACCGACCTCCAGTGATTCAGGACTGTCTACAAGTACTGCGTGTAGCAGCGGAGTGTCTGCTCCTTCGAGTTTGATCATCGCTAAGGCATGTGGAGCATCCCAAGGTGATTGGTCCCGAGGTTCTTGGACCCATGTCCATGTGGTTATTTGCCCTACTTGACCGACTTCTACCATTTCAGTGAGCGTTTCAGAAGTTTCAGGGTCATATTCTGTTGGTGGGACAAGAACTGTTCCATCTTGTCTTTTAATCCCGAGAACAATTTTTTCACGTAATCCGGTGAAGAACGCTCCGATCACTGGACCAGTGGTTCGTGTAAAGGGGTATTCGAGAACTAGAGGTGCGCTTAGGCGTTCGTTTGACTCCACTTGTTTTCCTTTATATGTAGGTGCCTTCCCGACTAGAACTCTATGACTTGGCGGATCACTTCACCTTTTCGTACCGCTTCAAGTGCTGGATTGATCTCATCGATTTTTATCCGACGGGTGATCATCCCTTCTAAATCCAATTTTCCTTGTTTATAGAGTCTCAGTAACTTATGAAAATCACTCCGAACGTCAGTTCCGCCATAGTAGGACCCAACGAGAATTTTTTCGCTGAAGAATAATTCAAATGCACTGAATTGAACCATTTCTTCCATTCTTCCTACCCCGACAATGCATGCTGTACCTCCGCGCCGAACTGCATCGAACGATGCTCGCATGGTCAGGGGGTTTCCGATGCACTCGAGAGCATAGTCAAACCCGTCACCTCCCGTGATTTCTAATTTTGCCCCGTCTACGTCCTCGGGTTTAACTGCATGGGTAGCACCAAATCTTCTAGCATCATCTAGTTTTGCATCGTTAAGGTCTACTGCGACAATCTCAGCAGCTCCAGCTATGCGAGCACCTTGTATCGCAGCGACTCCTACTCCACCAGCTCCATAGATAATTACCGAAGAACCGGGAGTGACTTTTGCTGTGTTGAGAGCTGCGCCGGCTCCGGTCATTACCCCACAGCCAATTAATGAAGCAATGTCCAAAGGGATATCGGGATCTATTTTCACGACAGCCTGCTTGGGTAAGAGGGTTTTCTCGGCGAACGTTCCTGTTCCAGCCATTGCATGGACGGGCGCATTCCCTTCGCTAAAATGAGGAATCGTCATCGAACCAAACTGGAGTGTTACGCATAAATTCGGGCTCGTATGATCAACGCAGAATTTACATTCGCCACATGGTGGGGACCAGACCACGATTACATGGTCACCAACAGCGACTTCAGTAACATTGTCGCCTACTGCATCAATGATTCCGGCTCCTTCATGTCCAAGAACTGCTGGGCATTCTGTGGGGATTGTTCCATTCATTGCAGAAACATCCGAATGGCAGACCCCCGTGTGCGTAATCTTGACGATGACGTCATCTGGACCTGGGTCGTTAAGTTCGATTGTGTCGGTGACGTCTAGATCTTGATCGCCGGTATTGCGCAGTACTGCTGCAAGCATGAGGACTCCCATCTGATTCAAGCTTAATAAAGACAAGCTAGGCCCTAGTGATCGAAATGTAAAAACCGTCGCCGGTGAAAGCCTCCATTTATGATCAAAAATTTAATGAATTAGATTGAAAAAGTTTTGAACCCGTATAAAGAACGAAGCCTCCCGAAACTTCTCTGGCGTGGTTCAACAAAGGCTTGTCCTAGATGTGGTGCAAAGAACCTCTTCAAGAAGTGGGTACATATGGTGGAACGTTGCCCTCGTTGTACGTTGCGATTTGAACGAGTGGAAGGGCATTGGATAGGTGCGGTAGGGATCAACACTATTGTTTCTGTACTTCTTCTTGTAGTTGGGTTAGTTGTTTTTTTCTTTATTGCCTACCCAAAATATTCCAACTGGAGTCTGAGTTTTCTGGTTCGCTGCCTCTTTCGGGGTCGTACCGATTCTCTTCTACCCAAATTCAGAAACTCTTTGGACAGCTATCGACATTCTTATGCGACCAATTGAAAACAGTGATTTCGAGAGTGTGCAAGCGATTCAAAATAGAAACGACAAACCCGATCTTCCTTACCGTAAATAGGAGCAAAATACTCGGGAAAGGTGCCCTATGCTTTGTCCGGCGATAGTGTTTGCTCAATGGTTGCCGTTGATGTTCTACTGAACACAAATTTAGAAACTAATGCGCAAACTGCTAGAGACCTAGAGTCGTCGGGTGCAGACGGTTTATTTACCTATGAAGGAAAGGGAGATGTTTTCTTCCCACTGGTTCGGGTGGGAAGTGAAACTAAAGGAATGTTGTATACAAATATCGCAGTGGCGATACCAAGAAGCCCAATGCATCTCGCTTATCAAGCCTGGGATTTACAACGTCTTACTGGTGGGCGTTTTGCTTTGGGAATCGGGTCTCAGATACGCGCACATATTGAAAACCGGTTCGGGTCAACGTGGGAAAGTCCTCTCGGGCAAATGCGTGAAACTATAGAGGCTACGAAGGCAATCTTCTCTTCGTGGCAAAACAAAACCCCACTTGATTTTGAAGGTAGGTGGACGCGTCATACCCTTTCATCTCCGCTGCTTACTCCGAGTCCGCTTGAAAGCCGACCGCCGCCTATCTGGTTGGCCGCTTTGGGGCCAAAGATGACACAACTGGCTGGAGCGTGCGCAGATGGACTGTTGGTTCACCCGTTTACTTCTCAAGAACATATCGCTAAGCATACGATTCCAAATATGCTCTCGGGGCTGCAATCGGAAGGGAAAGATCCTGACGGATTTGTTCTTACAGTCGGTGCAATCGTTGGGGTCCATGATGGGACGCAAGAAAGCATCAGCGCCGCTGAAAATGTGGTCCGTGGAATGCTTGGGTTTTATGGTTCTACACCTGCCTACCGTACCGTTTTGGAAACGCATGGATGGGGTGATCTACAACCGCAATTGCGCCAACTGACAAAAGAGGGCTTATGGGGGGATTTGGGGGACCTCTTTAGCCAAGAACACTTACAGACACTTTCAGTAATCGGCACTCCTTACGAAGTCGGTTTGGAACTGGCCAAGCGATTCGGCAAAACAGCTGATCGTATTGCCCTGTCAATCCCCCAAGGTATTGACTCTGGTTGGTTCACAGATCTGGTTCGTGGCGTTAAAACATCCTGATTTAACGTTCAAAAGGCGTAGTCTTGAATTGTTCCTGAAGGACGTTCTTGGTGATTTTACCGGACGGGTTTCGAGGAATCGATCCGACTATTTCTAGCTGCTCAGGTATCGCATTCTTTCTAAGTCCGGACTCTTCAAGATAAGTGCATAGTGTTTCGATATCAATGGGATTTTGTTCGTCAACGAGAGAAATAATGGCACAGGCCCGTTCACCGGTAACAGCATCAGGTAGACCAATCACTGCAACGTCGTTGACCTGAGGGTGGTTAAATAAAAGATCTTCGACTTCTTTCGCTGAAATATTTTCACCATGGCGAATTATGATATCTTTCAGCCTTCCAGAGATAACGACATACCCTTCTTCGTCGATGATTCCAAGGTCACCTGTTCGGAAATATCCGTTTTCATCGAAAGCTTCGGCGTCGAGGGAAGCGTCTAGATACCCGAGCATGAGCTGAGGTGCTTTTGCTCGGAGTTCTCCTTCTTCGCCGGGTTGGGCGATTGTTCCATCTGCCTTAACAGTAATGAGTTCCACCCCTGGCATAGCCCTTCCCTCTGATGTCGAAAGTTTTTGGTCAGGGTCTGTATCTGCTCCCATGGTAAGTATTGGTGCTTCAGTGAGTCCCCATCCGGAGACGATTCCGCTCCCGCCTAGCTCCTCTTTGACTTCAGCATGGAGGGTAGGAGGCTTAGGGGCACCACCACCTGGAAAGTTCTTTACGTTTGGGAAGAGTTTGTTCGTTGGGTCTGACCGTTGAGCGGTGAGGTAGGCCATATGGAAAGGTGTTCCTGCGCCTGGGTGTGTGCATCCTTCTCGGGAAAGCAGCTCTGTGGTTTTCACTGGATCAAAAGCCGCATCACAAATTAGTGTCGCACCAGTCTGTAAAGCAGTGAACAGCCACGTTAAGCCTCCAATATGTGGGAACGGGAATACAAGCGCTGGGCGGTCACCGAATTGTACGTCCAGCCGCTCCCCCATGCTTTTCCCTATCGCTGCGATAGATGCGTCAGTGTGTTTTGCTCCCTTAGGGTCCGAGGTGGTTCCTGATGTATAGCACAACCACCGCAGTGCGCTTTCTTCTTTAAGAAAGTACGCGGGAAGAGTTGTTGGGTCCGCTGAGGGGAAATCATCTGGTTCCACAGCAAGAGCTGTTAACTCATCCACTGACGAGGCAATGCTCGCTCCCATCTCCCCAAAATTAAACCCGCGGTACTGCTTCGGGGTTATCAAGAACGATGCTTGTGCTTGTCTGACACAAAAACCGACTTCGCGTTCTCGGTAGATTGCAATTATGGGATTTTGTGTAGCTCCCAAACGGCTAAGTGCAGCTGACAGAACGATTGTTTCGATCCAAGTTGGAAGTTCCCAAGTTACAACGTCTCCTTCGCATACTCCCAGCTCATAGAAGCCAGCGGCCATTCTCTCTGATGCGAGCTTGTATTCTAGAAACGTGAGTCGGCGTCCTTGTTCATCAACAAGCATTTCCAAGTCAGGTGTAAGTTCTGAACGTTTTTGGATCAAGTCCCAAAGGTCACTTGTTTCTATTCCCACTCTTCCCCCTGTTGTTTAGGAGTCTATGTTCATGCACGTTTTTTTAATCAACTTCAATATGCGCCTTTAAATGTGTTCCAGGGTCGCTGACCCATCCTTTTCCCATCGCATATTGAACCATCCCTGAGAAACGTTCTCCCCAGTCGCTTGAGACGTTAGTAACATTTTGTGAAATCCATTCAATACTTATCCATACATGTGCGTCGCCTGCCGCTTCGCTTCCGTTGCCGATAACGGAAGCGACATAATCCTCGTCGTTTATCGGACTTTGGATATGGAATTCAGTAAGAACATTAGGTTCTTCAAGTAAAGCCGTCTTTTTCTCTGAGTCAATCGAGATGAACATGGGAAGATTCTACTCGGAACGGGACGCCGTGCGCATAGGTCTCGGG
>CAJWET010000075.1 GCA_913031515.1 uncultured Acidimicrobiaceae bacterium
ATGCGACGGGCACGACGCTGCAATCAACATCTTCCGGCGAATACTGCAGAGCCAGGGCTGCGAGGTCATTCACCTCGGGCACAACCGCGGGGCGGACGAGTTCGCCCATGCCGCCATCCAAGAGGATGCTCATGCCATAGCCATCACCAGCTACCAAGGGGGCGCGGTTGGGCAGTTCACCCACACGCGCAGCATCCTCGACGAGCACGGCCACCACGTCTTCTGCTTCGGCGGAGGAGGAGGAACGATTCTCATGTCCGAAGTGAAGCACCTCAGAGACGAGGGCATAGCCCACGTCTACACCCCGGACGACGGGCGGGACATGGGGCTTGTCGGGATGGTGCAGGACGCCATGGAAAGGGCATCCAAGGTCGATCTGCTGGATTCCGCTCGCTTCGATTCCCTGTCCGGGCCAGTGACAGCTGACGACCACGGGGGCGTCTCGAGGCTGCTGACTCTCGCAGAGAATGGTGACGAGGATGCGTTCTCGGCTGCACTCAAACGAGTTCGCTCGCGCTCCGAGAAGGAGGCCTGTCCTGTCGTCGGCCTGACTGGCACAGGTGGGGCTGGAAAATCAAGTTTGACTGATGAATTGACGTTGCGAATACAGCGCGACAACCCTGGCAGGAAGATCGCTCTCCTGGCCACAGACCCTACCCGAAAGAGTACGGGAGGGGCGCTCCTGGGAGACCGCATCAGGATGGATGATCTTGCCGGCGAAGAATCATTTATCCGGTCAATGGCAACAAGAGGGCACTCGGGGGGATTAGCGCTAGCTGTCCCAGCCGCTATCCAACTATTCGATGCCGCCCAATACGATCCTGTTATTGTCGAAACAGTCGGAGTGGGACAAGTCGAAGTTGACATCGCAGGAACGGCCGATACAACCGTCGTCATCGTCACTCCCGGAATGGGAGACGCAGTACAAGCCAACAAAGCTGGCCTCCTTGAAGTAGCTGAAGTTTTTGTTGTGAATAAGGCAGACCGGCCAGGGGCCAATGACACACGTAGGGACCTGGACCTGATGCTCGACCTTGGACATATATCAGGTTTAGAAGAAAAGACGGGTTACCGGCCTCCAATCATCATGGCGAATTCCCTTGAAGGCACTGGTGCAGAAGAAATTCTAGAAGCAATAGAGGACCACGCGAACCACCTAGAGCAATCTGGATCTTTTCTAATCCGACAAAGACAACGAACACTAATGGAAATACAAAATCGTCTTGAACTACTTATTGGATCCACAGCCAAAAGCGCTCTTCAAAGTGACTTTGGGGAAGCGATACTTCTTGAGGTTTTGGAACGAACTGTCTCACCTTCTGAAGCCGCGAAATCTATAGCGAGTTCAGTTCTAAACGACTCACTCTAATTGCTGAGAATTTGGAAGATTCTTCCACCTGAACGGACAACAGCTTCAACCTCTGCACCGTTTTCAAACTGGAGTTTAACTTTCCTATGGTTTAGCCCCCAAACAAGATAATCCGAACCTAGGATCTGCCCTTCCCACAATGGCTTATTTTTCATTTCTTCATCATTGATCAATACCGAGAGGTAACCAAGAAAATTCCCTGAGTCGAAGACTTTTACATCGTAGACATGGTTACCTTCTAATCCGTCCCGCATTAGTCCCCCATCCGTCCTATCGAGAAAATATCCTCACAATCATATGATTGCACGCCAAAACCGTCAGACCAGTTCTTTCAATGAATACGAAACTGAAGAAATTGTGATTTGAACGGGTCGGGTCGCTCATCGCATGGGTAGCATCAGAAAGAACTAAGTTATATGATCCTAGATTGAAGAAAGGGAATTCATGCGTGAGTACGCTCCCCCGTTGGATGATATGAAATTCACGCTTAAAGAAGTGGTGGATGTTGGTTCACTTGAAGACTTTCCTTCCTTTACTGATATTGGGCTCGATTCCCTTGATGATCTCCTCGAAGAAGCTGCACGGTTCTTCTCGCAAGTGATTTCTCCAACTAACCGAACAGGTGATCTGCAAGGAAGTTCCCTCAACCAAGATGGATCGGTAACGACTCCTGATGGATTTCTAGAGGCATACAGCCAGTATGTAGAATCAGGCTGGGGGGCAATCAGTTTCGACCCTGAGTATGGTGGAGGAGGATTTCCGTGGCTAGTGGGTATTGCAGTGACGGAAATGCTGACCGCTGCGAACATGGCATTATCTCTTAACCCAATGCTCACACAAGGCTCCATTCATGCACTGAGTTCACATGGTGATTCCGACCAAAAACTAAAATGGCTGCCGAAACTAATTACTGGAGAATGGGCTGGGACGATGAACCTAACCGAACCACAGGCTGGTTCTGACGTTGGTGCTCTGACATCAAAAGCGGAACCACAAGAAGATGGTTCCTACTTAATTACAGGTCAAAAAATATATATAACTTGGGGTGAACATGACCTGACGGACAATATTGTTCATCTTGTTCTAGCTCGCACACCAGATGCCCCTATTGGAACAAAGGGAATTAGTCTCTTCATTGTCCCTAAATACTTGGTCAGCGACGATGGAGATATTGGGGAAGCGAACGACGTCAAATGCATTTCCCTTGAACACAAGTTAGGGATTCACGCTTCGCCAACATGTGTATTGCAGTTTGGCGATAATGGAGGAGCGCGGGGATATCTGGTAGGCGATGAAAACTCTGGGATGAAGTACATGTTCACCATGATGAATCAAGCGAGGCTCGCAGTTGGGTTAGAGGGACTTGCTGTCACCGACAGGGCATACCAACAAGCTTTAGAATATGCATTAGAAAGACGCCAAGGAAGACGCTCCGACACTCCAAAGGGGGAATCCGCTCTAATTATCGAACACCCGGATGTGAGACGAATGCTCATGACCATGAAGGCCTACATCGAAGCGATGCGGTGCTTAATCTATCTCAACGCAAAAGCTATCGATATTGCGTTGAGCCATCCTGAAGAATCAGAACGAGAGCGTGGCAAAGAATTAACCAATCTTCTTACGCCTCTATCCAAAGGGTGGTGCACGGATTTAGGCAATGAACTAACAAGTCTTGGCATACAAATCCATGGTGGGATGGGCTTTGTCGAAGAGACAGGAGCGGCCCAACATTACAGAGATATTCGTATCGCAGGAATTTACGAAGGTACAAACGGTATCCAAGCTATCGACCTAGTGGGTCGAAAGCTAAGCATGAGGAATGGTGAAGTCGTTAATGAGCTGCTCGGGGAAATCGATGACACTATCTCAGATCTATCGGACAATAATCTTAGTGAAATCGGGGATTCACTTAGACAAGCGACTGGAAGCCTCAAAGCAGCAAGTATCTGGCTCCTTCAGAACGGAGGAGGAAGCAACGATGAAGGGTTAGCAGGAGCTACCCCTTACTTACGAATGTTTGGAACAACGGTTGGTGGCTGGCTCATGGCTAAATCAGCGTTGAAAGCGCAAAGTTTACTCAGCGAAAGCTCGGACAACAAAGATTTCCTTGAGGCAAAAATAGAAACTGCGACCTTCTATGCTCAACAATTACTCCCACAAGTCTCAGGCTTGCTTCCGTCTGTCACAAGTGGGGCTCATTCTCTATTTGCAATTAATTCTGAAACCCTACGGAGGTAGTGATGACAACAACAAGTGAGATGACCGTATTAGCTGAAACGCCAATGGCCATCGAGGGTTCATGGGTTGACGGAGAGGCGTACATTCAATCAAAAGACGTTAAAGAAGTCCTCGGCTGGGAATTGAAACCCGAAGGCCTTTGCAAGGGAGACGTTTGCATACCTCTGGGAGATACGGTTGATTCAAATTCAAATGATTCTTTCAATCTCAGTCACCTTGCAGCACTTGTAGGGAGGCCGTCACTTACAACATCGGATACGGGTACGGTAACTATCGGACAACCTTACAGCGTGCGATCAGAAGCTTTAACAAAGCGAGTCGCTCCAGATTTTTCACTCCCCGATATTTCTGGAGTTGACCGAGCTTTATCCGATTGGGCTGGGAAAAAGCGACTTCTCGTCGCATTCTCTAGTTGGTGAGGCTGCGCTTTTGACCTGCCAGGTTGGCAGGAACTCCACGAAGAATTGGCAGATGAAAACTTTTCAGTTATAGCTGTTGCAATAGATGAAAATACAGAGGCGATAACTGAACTAGCTGCAGGTTCAACATATCCAGTTCTTATGGACGAAGATCATCTACTAACCGAACTCTTCGCCATTAGTAACGTCCCTTCAGTCATTTGGATTGACGAGGATGGCATGATTGCGCGACCAGCTGCTGCTGAATTTGGCACTGATACCTTCACAGAAATTACTGGTATCAGTAGAGAGACACATATGCAACAGGTCCGAAACTGGGTCCGTGAGGGTGTTCTTCCAGATGACGCTTCATACTCTGTCCCCGATTTAGCAGAAGAAGAAGTTCAGGCCAGACTCCATTTTAGACTCGCAGCTTTTCTAAGGAGAGCGGGGCGAGTAGATGAAGCAGAAACACATTTTGATAAGGCCTCCGAACTCACTCCGCTCGACTTTACAATCGTGCGGGCAAGTATGCCTTTACGAGGTGGTGACCCATTTGGTGAAGAATTCTTTGATCTTTACCAGAAATACCAAGATGCTGGTTCCCCTTTCCATGGAATTCCCAGAGGTGCAGCCTAGGCCTGCTAATGATGCATCCCATCAATGGGGATTACGCGTTGGCTCACTTCTGAAAGTCCACCCTCTAAGATCTCAAACGATATAACTTTCTCTGCACGGTGCTGGCCTGATTGCATTTTCCCGCTCACAATATCAATCTCTAATCCTTCAATCACTGGGATAAGCGCTATGGCTCGGAATCCCTTGCCGGTTCCAGGGCTAGGGCGTTTAGTCTCAGTGATTAAATGCCCTGACTGCCAAACCCATTCTTCATTGACACTCACGAAACGGCAACGATGATTTGTCGAGTTTCTTGAAATCAGAGCTCCGGGGCAAACAATTAATTGACCTTCGATCCACGGCATTACCCCTAGCCCTGATCGTTCAAACCCTATTTCAAATGCCTGTTTAATGATGGCATCGTGGTCACCAGATTGAATAGCTCTACGCCTAACCTCATTTTGCATTTCTATCTGCAATTGACTTAACTCTTTATCGCTTAGTTCTTGAATGAAAAATGACCACATAGCTGAATCGGATAAAGACATGGGGTTGCTCTGTTCCTCTGACGGATCATCCATATACATATTCTGCCACTAGCTTGTGCCATTTCGGGTAATGCTTAGTTAGTCATTGATTTATCAATATCAATGACTAACCTGTATCTGGTTTTACATCGATAAGACGTTCCACATTCCTCAATGCAGGGAAAAAACGCCACCAAATGACCACAACAGCTAATGTCCCCACCCCTCCAAAGAGAATTGCGCCCACAAGTCCAAACGCTGCTGCTGTCAATCCTGATTCCACCGCTCCAAGTTCATTTGACGCCCCTATAAAAACTCCCTCGACAGCTAAAACACGCCCTCGCATACGTTCAGGAGTTGCGAGAGGAACGAGACTGGCACGGATGTAGACGGATACTGCATCTGCTCCGGCAAGAACAGCCAAAGCTATGAAGGCAAGAACAAAATTAGTTGTTAAGCCTAAGACGATAGTTCCAAAACCGAAGATCCCCACAGAAACAAATAATGACCGCCCTATGTGAGTCCGTAAGGGGCGCACAGAAAGACTAACAGCGACCACTGTGGCACCAATTCCTACTGCAGCCCGCAACCAACCTAAACCTACTGCTCCTACGCCTAATCGATCTTCAGCAATAGCGGGTAACAGAGCTACTGCCCCTCCAAGTAATACGGCAATAAGATCAAGTGAAATCGCACCAAAGAGTACGGGCTTGGAACGGACGAACCGGAGTCCTTCCAAAGCATCATGAAACGCTTGGCGCGTTCCAGATGTTTCTAGTCTTTTGATGGGGAACGAACCAACAGTTAGCAATAGCAAAGCTGCAACGATATACGCACAAACTGCAGCGAGATACGGCGTAGAGCGACCAGCAACGAAAATAAACCCAAATGCAGCTGGGCCGGCGATAATCCCCGCTTGAAATGCAACTGATTTTAAAGCTACAACTCGCTCAACGACCTCGTCTGGAGCCCAATCTATCGGCAATGCCCGACTAGCCGGAGTTGCAAATGCTCGAGCAACGCCAAATAGCATCATCAATCCAAAAATAGGTAGGACTGAAGTTGGGTTTGTAGCGACATACAGAAAGATCAGAAAAGAAACTAACGCCTCGCACAGCAAAGCGCAGCCAAAAACTTTCCGCCTATCTTTTCTATCTGCCAATGGGCCTGTAAATGGCGAAAGGACAGCCACCGGAATAAATTCAGCTAATCCTAAAAGCCCTAAATCAAGTGCATTGCCAGTCATATCATAAACCTGTTTCCCGATAATGGTTATCTGACCAACGGTCGCGAAAGCAGAAAAGAAGGAAGCAGTAAGAAGAACTTTAACTTGCCGAGGTATTGTCACATGCTGGGGAGCTGGACTGCTCTTGTCATTCATTCATGGTCTATCTGATCAACGATTGCTTCCGATTCTCTCATAGCAGCAGCAAAAACTCCTTTACTCATAAGACTGGATTCCTTTTGACGCCTCGCCTTATAGATCTCAGCTCGAACTCCGTGCACTGTCTTATTTTCTGGTTCTGCATTGGCAGCAAACTCAATCAAATGGCATGAAAGCCTGAAATCTCCATTTTCAGCTAGCTGTTGGGCTCGGCTAACAAGTGGAGATACTCCTCCGGCGAGAGCGACTAGTTCGCTTCCAAGATCTGATTGCGGGGAGGGCTTAAGGGAAGCGGGGTCAGCATCCCACCATCCGCCGAACATACGCCAGATATTCCTCACTACAAATTCGGGTTCATCATAAAGCGGTTGAAGCCAAGGTAGTCCAAGTTTATCTTGGTCAACTTTCACCTCGTGAATAATCTCATTTAGGGAGGCACCACCATTCATCAAAGCGACTGTGTCGTTGACAAGCGCTTCTAACACGTCTGCAATATCAGTGAGCACCCGATGAATACGGTCTTTGCCTACAATCGGCAAGCCATGGGCAGGTAGCAGGAGTTCAGCATCATAGGACATCATCTCTCGCAGAGCAGAGGCCCATTCGAGCGGGTAGCGTTGCACTTTTTGTGGGTTTCCGGCGTTTGGGAAAACCCAAATAACTAAGTCACCCGTTACTAGGGCCTTCTTCGACGGCAACCAAGCCCATGTGTGGTCATCTGTTTCCCCTTTGCCATGGTGGAACTCCATCTCTAATCCGCCAACCTTTAGAGACATCTCGTCGGTGTAAACAACATCGGGCCATACAGTTTCCTCAGGCAGGAAACGGGGATGGCCATGCGAAAGGCCCATCCCATGCTTAGGAGATACGCCTCCG
>CAJWET010000076.1 GCA_913031515.1 uncultured Acidimicrobiaceae bacterium
TCGCTATAAAGCGGTATTTAGAAAATGGAGGAAAGGGGCTTATTCTCGAAGATTTCATTCATTCAATCCGGCAAGAATTTAGCGAACATGAGGATTTGCCAAATACGACAAACCCTGATGACTGGGCCAAAGTCTCAGGGAAGAAAGGTGAACGGATAACGTTTATCAGAAAACTCTTCAACGACAGTGACGAACAAGTCGCCAAGAAATCCGCATCAGGCCAATACTTGTAAGATTCAAACATGGCAATAGAAAAGATCTGTGGTATTGAAACTGAGTATTCGATTATCCACAAAGGTGTAGCGGACCCAAATCCAATTTTGGCTTCTTCGATGCTGATAACTTCTTATGTGCAAGAAACTGGTCCCCATTTCGATAATGGGATCGCTGACTCTGTCGTATGGGATTTTCAAGATGAGTCTCCAGCGAATGATGCCCGCGGCTTCACCCCAATCGGGTCTTTGCCACCCGTTGTTGAGACTCATCTAGTAAACGCTGTATTAACAAACGGAGCACGTTTTTATGTCGACCATGCACATCCCGAATTGTCAACTCCAGAATGCCCAAATGCTTTAGAAGTATCTAGATACGATAGGTCAGGAGAATTGATTCTCCGCGAAGCAATGAAATCAGTCAAATCTCTTCTTCCCGATGATCAAGAAATCGTTGTTTACAAAGATAATTCTGATGGAAAGGGCAATTCATACGGGTGTCACGAAAATTATCTTATGGACAGATCTACACCTTTCGGAGATATTATTCGACATGGAATAGCGCATTTCATCACACGGCAAATCTTTACGGGATCGGGAAAGATCGGATCTGAAGTACCTGGCAGCGACCCAGACTCCATTGCATATCAGATAACGCAGAGAGCTGATTTCTTTGAAGAAGAAGTAGGTTTGGAAACAACACTAAAACGACCAATCATCAATACTCGAGATGAACCACATTCGGACGCTGAGAGGTATCGGCGTCTCCATGTAATTTGCGGAGACGCAAACATGAGTGAAGCCGCCACTTTTTTGAAAGTAGGATCTACCTGCTTCATTCTCGCCATGGTTGAAGACGGGTTTATTGGAGAAGATTTCATTTTTGATCACCCAGTACAAGCCATGAAAGAAATTTCGTACGATCTAACCCTTTCTCAACCAATTCAAAGGACTAATGGAGAGTCAATTACTGCACTTGAAGTACAAGAATACTTCTGCGAAAGAGCAAAAGAATACTCAGAGCGAGGCGGATTGGAATATGTAGGCGGCGAAGTTGGACTTAAAGTGTTGAATAAATGGGAAGAAATTTTAGTGGGACTGAAAGAAGACCCGTCATCTTTACACTCGCAAATCGACTGGATAGCTAAAAAAAGGTTGTTAGATGTGTTCTGCGATCGCCATAAACTTTCTTACTTCGATGCAAGAGCTAGATCTTTGGCGGTCCAGTACCACGATATTCGAAATGACAGCAGTATCTTCAACAAATTAGGAATGGTGACCATAAACGACGCAAAGTCTGTTTCAGAGGGCGTGACGAAACCGCCAGTGGGAACACGGGCATATTTTCGTGGCGCATGTCTTCAGAAATGGCCAGAACAGATAGTGTCCGCAAACTGGGATTCGGTTGTGTTCAGTCTAGATGAAACAACCATTAAGCGAGTTCCCGTCTTAGATCCACTAAAAGGAACCTATGCCGATGTCGCAGATCTTATTGATCAATGCAATACACCACATGAATTGATCCACGCACTTGACATTTAGCCCTATGATGTAGATGTGCAATTCGATTGCAACGAGGAGACATAATGGTGGAAAACCAAAAGTACTACGATTCAGATGATGAATCATCCAATGTAACTGCAGATGAAGAGGAAACTTCTTTAGAGAATTCGCAAAGTGTGAACACTAGTGAGTTATCTGGCGATTTGGACGACCTACTTGATGAGATCGATCAAGTTCTTGAATCCAATGCAGAAGAATTTGTTAAATCCTATGTCCAAAAGGGTGGGCAGTAGCAGGTCCATAGCTGGAGCCGATACCATCATTAGGGTGACATTGCCACGATTTACTCCCGAACAAGATCCAGGACCCAATTTTGTTGCCCTTGTCGACAATATGGGTATTTCGGATGCTGGGCAGGGAAGTTTAATTGATGATTTACCTCATGGAACTACTTGCGTGGCTATAAGATATAACGCTGGTGTAATGCTAGCTGGCGATAAGAGGGCTACGAGCGGTCATCAAATCAGTCACAGGACTATGGAGAAGGTATTTCCGGCCGATCAGTTTTCTGGAATCGCAATAGCTGGCGCCGCCGGTCCAGCACTAGAAATGGTCCGACTTTTTCAATTGCAAATTGAACATTATGAAAAAGTTGAAGGAAAATCCTTAAGCTTAGACGGTAAGGCGAACCAATTAAGCCAAATGATTCGACAGAACCTTTCTCAAGCGATGCTTGGTTTAGCAGTCCTACCGATCTTTGCTGGATTTGATCTTCGACTAGATACCGGACGACTATTCCAATTTGACGTGACGGGTGGAAGATATGAAGAAGCGAGCTTTGCTGCAACAGGATCTGGAAGCATCCACGCGACAACAGTGATCAAAATGGGTTATGAGGATCAACTTGATGAATCAGCAGCGATTGAACTACTTGCTAATGCAATTTTTGAAGCAGCGGATGAAGATTCAGCGACCGGCGGTCCGGATCTGATACGGGACGTGTATCCAATCATTGCCAAAATTACCTCGGACGGTTATGAAGCGATTTCAGATGAGAGCATCGCGTCAGTGTTCAGCGCTATTATTGACGACAGACGATCAAAAGCTTCTGGTGGTGAATAGAAATGAGTATGCCCTTCTATGTCGCCCCTGAACAACTCATGGAAGATCGGGCGGATTATGCACGAAAAGGCATCGCGCGAGGCCGCTCACTTATAGGACTTTCGTACGATGAAGGGATATTGATAGTTGCTGAGAACGCTTCAAACACCCTCCGCAAAGTAAGCGAGATTTACGACCGTATTGCGTTCGCCGGTGTAGGAAAATATAACGAATTCGATCAATTGCGAATTGCAGGGGTTCGTCATGCGGACTTAAAGGGGTACTCATTTAGTCGCGAAGATGTAGATGCTCGAAGCCTCGCGAATCAATATGCTCAAATGCTCGGTCAAATTTTCACCCATGAAATGAAACCAATGGAGGTAGAAATTCTTGTAGCGGAAATCAGCCAAGATTCAGGAAATACTTCTGGTCAACTGTTTCACATTCTCTACGATGGGACTGTGAAAGACCATTCAGATTTTGCTGTATTGGGTGGAGATGCTGAAGTAATATTTGACCGGTTTCAGGAGAACTACAGCGAAAACTTAACCCTTCCTGAAGCTATAAATGCTGCAATAACAGCACTTTCAGGACCGGATCGAACGTTAGAACCAGATGACTTAGAAGTAGCAGAGCTGTCTCATTCAAATGGACGGAGATCATTTCGCAGGATTGAGGGCGACGAGCTCCTCAATTTCATGCCGAGTTAAAGAAATCCTCGAATACCTTGGGCCGCCAGCAACTCTAATCTAGGGTTAAGTCATGGAACGGAGAATATTTGGGATCGAAAGCGAATACGGAGTTACATGTGTTCTTAACGGTCAGCGTAGGCTCAGCCCAGATGAAGTAGCCCGATACATGTTTAGGCGTGTAGTGTCCTGGGGGAGAAGTAGCAACGTATTCCTTGCTAACGGGTCAAGACTATATTTAGATGTTGGGTCCCACCCTGAGTATGCAACTCCAGAGTGTGATTCGATATACGAGGTAGTTGCTCATGATAAAGCAGGTGAGAGGATACTCGACCAACTCTTAACGGGGGCAGAAGACAGGCTTGCCGAGGAAGGAGTGGAAGGGCAGTTGTATTTGTTCAAAAATAATACTGATTCCGCAGGGAATTCCTACGGCTGCCATGAGAACTTCTGCACTGTACGAGACGATAACACTGCAAGTTATGATGAAACACTTATACCATTTTTCGTGACTCGACAAATATACGCCGGTGCTGGAAAGGTCTTGCAAACAGCTAGAGGTGCAACGTACTGCATAAGTCAAAGAGCAGAACACATATGGGAAGGTATATCAAGCGCTACAACACGTAGCAGGCCAATAATAAACACACGTGATGAACCACATGCCGATGCAGAAAAATACCGCCGCCTACATGTCATAGTTGGGGATTCCAATATGAACGAATACGCTTCATTTCTCAAGATAGGGGCAGCCGCATTAATTTTACGCATGCTTGAAGAACGCACTGTATTTTTGGGTGATATGACCTTAGAGAATCCCATACGCGCCATACGAGAAATCAGCCACGATATCACATGCACTCGTAAAGTACGACTAGCTAGCGGCAGAGAATTAAGCGCACTCGATATCCAATCTGAATTCCTCGACAAAGCCTTAAAGTTCGCAGATAGAAGAGAGTTGAGTCCTGAAGAAAAACAGTCTCTACAAATGTGGGAACACTGTGTCAATGGTTTAAGGGAAGACCCCCTGAGCCTCTCACGCGAATGTGATTGGGTTACAAAGTATCACCTAATCGAAGCTTACAAATCGAAACACGGTCTTTCACTTTCAGATCCCAAAATTGGCTTAATTGACTTGCAATATCATGATGTAAATCGCCGCCGCGGATTGTTCTATATTCTTCAATCGAACGGCCATGTTGAAAGAATCTGTAGCGATGAAGACATAGCTCACGCAGTTGAATATCCGCCGCAGACTACTAGAGCCAAACTGCGAGGAGACTTTATAAGACGGGCAAAGGACCGTAACCGTGATTACACAGTAGATTGGGTGCACTTGAAGCTTAATGACCAGGCGCAGCGGACAGTTTTATGCAAAGACCCATTTGTCGCAACTGATGAACGCGTTGAAAAACTAATAGAAAGCTTATGATCTGGTTTGCTATCTTTGGATGCAAGGACCGATATGGGTGCAAACGGACATGACTTCTAGGAAACTTGAACGGACACTGAATTTATTAGCTGAACTCCTAAATGCTGAAAGCCCTAAATCAGCTGCGGAATTGAAAACACGCGTCGGTATGTACCCAGAGGACAAAGCAGCGTTCAGAAGAACTTTCGATAGGGATAAAAACGCTTTACGAGATATGGGTGTTCCGTTAGAGATTGTCCCTGTACCTGGGACTAACCCCCCTGTAGACGGCTACATAATTAACAAATCAGATTACTATCTGGCTGATCTGAATCTCTCTCCTGCTGAACTAAGAGCGCTGAATTTAGCAAGTAGCAGTGTAGAAGTACTTGACGGACTATCTGAAACTGAAGCGATTCGCAAGTTGGGCGGGTACGAAGAAAATACTGCTTCCAATGTGATCCAGTTCCCAAACTCCGATGATGAGAAGCTCTCCAAACTCTTTGATTCAATTACCCATAGGAGAACTGTAGATTTTGTTTATGGAGATAAAAACCGAACTCTAGAACCATGGCGGTTAGAATTCACAACTGGCCGTTGGTATTTAACGGGAAATAATGCTCCGGAAATGAAAGTTAAAACATTCCGCGTCGATAAAATTTCAGACTTAATTCCAAATGACAACGCTGGCGAATACGATATCCCCGACAATCCTCCAAGCGTCAATTTAAAGCCTTGGAGCTATGGCGAAGGTGAAGGGATAGAAACGACAATACGTATAGACAAAAATTTACTGGCTTGGGCACGAACAAGCCTCGATACGGAAATCGAAATTGATGAAAATGGTTCAGGACTAGCGAAGGTAGATGTCAACAACAAAGAGGTATTCTTTGCCCGGATGGCACTTCTTTTGGACCATGCTGAAATTATCGATCCTTTGGAAATGCGTAATGAATACCTTAAACACATGAGTAGGTTCACCGAGGTCCCAGATGGGTCAACTTAAAGCAACTGAAAAGCTAGAACGCCTCTTATCTATGATCCCGTGGATCATGGATAACGATGGGCCGACAATGAAGATGGTTGCAAAAAGATTCGGCTACCCTGAAGATCTTTTATTAAATGACTTAACAAAAGTGTTGTTTATGGTCGGACCGTATCCGCACACACCGGATACCCTCATCGAAGTACTTGTTGAGGATGGGCGTGTATGGATTGGTCAAGCAGATTGGCTCGCACGCCCTATCCGCCTCACGCCTGAACAGGGATTCAGTATTTTACGTAAAGCGAAAGCTATGGACCTGATTATCGGGGAAGAGGATGGTAAAGAGTTAAGAAGCGCAATTGTGAAACTTGAAGCCTCATTGGGGCAAAATCGACAGACTTTCGGGGTCGATATTCCAGAACTTCGTAATAACGTGTGGTTGGCTATTGATGACGCTATTGAAATGCAAACGCAACTAGAGATTGACTACTATTCATATAGCAAAGATCAAACTTCTACCCGGATAGTTCATCCAATACAGCTCCTAAATCGCGATCATAATCAGTATCTGTACGCCTATTGCGAAACAGCGAGCGATTATCGGTTATTTCGCTTGGATCGCATCCTTGTTGCCAAGTCGACTTCACATGGTATTTCCGTCCCAGAGGAAAGTCTAGAAACATTTAGTGACAATGGAATGTGGAACCTTGCTGAATTAAACAATTTGATCACTTTAAAAATTACCACTGAAGACTCTTGGATTGTTTCCACCTATCCGGTCGAACGAGTCGTAACTACTAATGACGGCTTCATAGAAGTAGACCTTTACGTGACTGGGATAGCATGGCTTAAACGCCTACTTCTAAGATTAAAACCAGAAACACAAATTCTAAAAGCACCTGAACACATTCCGTATGACTTGGCAAGACAAGCTGCACAATCAATAGTCGACAGGTACAAAGTGTAATTTGTGATGCGACTTAACCCAGTGATCTCGGCTAACCTCCTGTGCTGTGGTGCATAGCGACGATGAAGAGGAAAAGAGTAATAGCGAATGGGTTGATGATGTTGTTGCGCGAGCAGGGTTGTGGGGACGAGCACTGCAACCTGCTTTCCCGCCTGAACTGCGACGAACGCTGCCCGCATAGCAACTTCAGTTTTACCGAATCCGACATCACCGCAGATCAAGCGATCCATGGCACGCAACTTCGTCATGTCGTTCAGTGTGTCGTCGATTGCACGTTGTTGGTCTGTGGTCACTTCGAAAGGAAACTCCCCAATGAAGCGGGCATATTCGGATTCCTTCAGCTTAAACTGGTACGAGGTACGCATCTCCCTTCGGGCATAGATATCCAGAAGTTCGGCGGCAACATCGATGACTTTTTCTGTCGCTTTGCGCTTGGCTTTTTCCCATTGATCGGACCCAAGGCGGTGTAGCGGCGCGTGCTCCTCATCG
>CAJWET010000077.1 GCA_913031515.1 uncultured Acidimicrobiaceae bacterium
CATCCCATGGGCGGTAACCGCTGCTTCGCGCGCAAATTCAAAAACCGACAAGACTTCAACGGTTACTGCTTTTGCTTTTGTCTCGCTCCCAAATTTCGCGCTTGCCGTCATTCTTTTTTACGTCTTTTCGATCCGCTTGGATTGGATGCCTGACGTCTATACCGCCACCGACCCCTTTTGGGGATTCACCCATGATCACCGGCTTATACAGATGCTCCTCCCCGCCTTAACTTTGGGGCTTGGTGGAGCAGCAGCATATCAACGACTCCTTCGTACGGATCTAATTACCACACTTCAGGAAGACTTCATCCTCATGGCCAGATCTAAGGGAGTTTCTCGGAGAAAGGTCCTCTATAAACATGCCCTCCGACCTTCTTTATTCTCATTAATTACTGTTCTGGCAATCAACATCAGCTACATGATCGGCGGCGCTCTCGTTGTCGAAACCTTCTATCGAATACCAGGCTTAGGTACCGCTGTTGTTGAGGCAGTCTTACGCGAGGACTTCCCCGTGGTTCTCGCAATCGTTATGATCGTCGCTTCGGCTTTCATGATCTTCAATTACCTCGCTGACCTTCTCTATGGAGTGATTGACCCACGGGTACGCGGACGAGAAAAAGAAAAAGCGCCGATTTTCCGTTCGCTCTGGAAAACACAAAAAGAACCTAAGACACTAGAGGTTTCATCATGAGTACCCATGATGAGGCAACTGTAAAGCAAGCTGGCCTTCCCCGCGACGACTCCGATGCACTGACAACTGCTGACGATGCCGTAGCAGCTGGAGTCGCACCTCAAAAGAAACTCGGCTTTGGGTTTTGGCTTTCGGTCTTCTGGGTCGTTCTGATAACTCTTCTTGCAGTCTTAGCTCCAATTCTTCCCATTAAAGATCCCAGTAAGAATTTCATCGTTACCGAACAAGCTGAAAACCTCAAAGGGGAACTCGTTGACAAGCCCGTCCAGCCACCCTATTCGCTAAGTGGAGAACACTGGCTCGGAACTGACAAAGACGCACGTGACATGCTTAGTCGGACAATTTTTGGCGCCCGTATATCGTTGGCTGTGGGATTCATAACTGCCGTATTGGGTTTAACTATTGGAGGAGCGCTCGGGATGCTTGCTGGATACTTCCGAGGCTGGCTCGATAAGATAATTAGCGCTATTTTTCTTGTTTTTCTTTCGTTCCCAGGGCTCATACTCGCAATTCTTGTAGTCGCCCTACTCGACCGTTCCCTAATGACAATTTCCATCACAATCGGAATATTAGCGGTCGCGCCTGTAGGGCGACTGGCACGCGCTCAAACGATTACCTATGCTGAACGGGAATTTGTCATAGCAGCAGAGACACTTGGAGCGAAGCGTTCAAGAATCATTATTCGTGAAATGCTTCCCAACGTTCTCATTCCAATGGCAACTCTTTCTATGCTCGTCGTAGCTCTGGCAATTGTCGCTGAAGGTTCTCTAGCTTTTCTCGGATTGTCAGTTCAGAAGACATCAACATGGGGGAAACTTATTCTGACGGGGTCGGACATGAATTCCCTTGAAAGCGCCCCATGGATTGCATTCGGTCCAATCGTCTTCCTTTTCTTTACTGTCGCAGCTCTCAACTACATGAGCGACCGACTCCGTGACTATTACGATGTTAGGGACACGTATGACTTATTCGACTAACGGGGAAACCTCGCTTTTGACCCTCGATGACTACCACATCGGGTTCAAGACAGAACGTGGACTAGCGAAAGCAGTAGACGGAGTCTCTCTGACACTGAACCGCGGTCAAACGTTGGGAATAGTCGGCGAATCTGGATCAGGAAAAACTGTTCTCAATCGGGGAGTCATGGGGCTTCTCGCCGCAAGTAACACGGTTGAAAGCGGATCTGCGAAATTTGAAGGAGAAGAACTCGTTGGAAAAAATCGCCAACTGTTCTGGGGAACCAAAATGGCGATGATCTTCCAAGACCCCATGACATCTCTTAACCCCGTGATGAAGGTCGGGAACCAAGTGATGGAGCCTCTCCGGCAACACAAAGGACTCTCCAAGTCAGCTGCGAAAGAACGCGTTGCTGAAATCTTCACCCTAGTCGGTATTCCTGAGCCAATAAAACGACTGAATCAGTATCCACATGAGCTCTCTGGGGGAATGCGCCAGCGCGTCATGATCTCAATCGCCCTTGCTATTGAACCTGATCTTCTCATTGCTGACGAACCAACCACATCGCTGGACGTGACCGTACAAAAATACATTCTGGATCTTCTTACTCGAATCCAGAAAGAACGGGGGATGTCCATGGTCCTGATCACTCATGATCTTGGAGTCGCGCGTGGACGCGCTGATGAAATACTTGTGATGTATGGCGGACGAGTGATGGAACATGCGCCTACGGAAAAACTCTTCGAGAATATGTCTCATCCTTATACGGCGGCACTCTTTGCTTCCATCCCTCATCTCCACCATGAGAAACATACCCGTCTTACTCCGATCTCTGGTACACCTCCAGACATTGTTGAACCACCTACTGGGTGTAGATTCGCTCCACGTTGTACATACGCACAAGAACAGTGCTTGGTGGAGAGTCCTCCGATGACACAAGATGGAGATCATAGATTCGCATGCCACTTTCCAGTAGGAACTCCGCAGGGACAAGAGGCACTTACCAAAAATCAACAACGTGGCAAGACCGCCTCTGGCTTACAAATCCGAAAAAAAGCTGAGGTAATCTGATGGCAGGTTCCGGAACCACCCATCTTCGAGATGGTGACCCATCTGTCCTCCTCTCTGTCCAAAATCTCGTTGTCGAGTTTCCCGTTGGCATCAGAAAGAAAGTTCATGCTGTCACCGACTTCAGCTTTGATATAGCTGAAGGCGAAACCCTTGGAATCGTAGGCGAATCCGGCTGCGGGAAATCAACTACTGCGAGGGCAGTGATCCAATTACCCAAGCCAACATCTGGAACGGTTGAATTCAACGGGGAGGACATCACCCGACTCAAAGGAGAAGAGTTACGAAACGTACGTCCACATATCCAAATGATTTTTCAAGACCCTATCAGTTCTCTCAATCCACGCAGATCTGTTTTTGATATCGTCAGCGAGGGCATACGTATTTGGGAAGGAACTAACGATGATCTAACCGAAGATCGTGTCATTAACATTATCCAAGATGTAGGGCTAGACGTTGAAGAGGCGCGGATAAAACGACCACACGAATACTCCGGAGGCCAGTGTCAACGCATATCTATCGCTCGCGCACTTGTCCTCGATCCAAAAATCATCATTTGTGATGAGCCTGTTTCTGCCCTAGATGTATCTGTACAGGCGCGAATACTTAACATGCTCGAAGACATGAAAGAGCGATACGGGCTAACTCTCCTATTTATCAGCCATGACCTATCTGTCGTAAAGAATGTTAGTGACCGAGTCGCCGTAATGTACCTTGGCAAACTCTGCGAAATCGGAGACGGAGATCTACTGTATAAACAACCTGCACATCCATACACCCGATTATTGCTTGCAGCTATCCCAGACGCCAACAATAAACACAGTGGGAATCAAGACATACTTGAGGGTGAATTGCCCTCGCCTATTGACCCGCCAAGCGGATGTCGTTTCCGGACGCGATGCCCGAGAGCTACTGAGAAATGCGCTTCAGAAGAACCTTTGATCCGCCAAATCAACGAAGAAGACCATTGGGTTGCCTGTCATTTCCCACACATAGATGCTGATAACGCAAATTCATCAGATGAGATTCCTTGGCCACCTGAATAAATTTTGGCCACTCAAATTTCTATCAGACCTATCTAGAGAAGGTCGCTCAGGCTACTAATCGTGTTTTGTTGATCGTCTCCGGGACCGAAAACGGTTGCCACAACCTGTGTTGCTCCTGCATCGACATAACCTTGCAGTCCTTCGGCGACTTCCTCAAAGGACCCAATCAAAGCTATATCCCATGAATTCTCAAGGCCTTCACGGTCAAGCATCGCACGATATGAAGGGAGTTCTCCATAGAACCCGAAGTATTCTGTTGCCATTTTCTTTGCTGCAGCAGCGTCTTCGGTGATACATACTGGCACGGCAGTAATGACTTGCGGTTGTGGACGTCCTGCCGATTCCGCAGCATCATTGATCGTGGGGTAGACATGATCTCGAATTGTCATAGGGCCAGTCATCCAAGTTGAAGTCCCATCGGCAACCCGACCAACTAATCTAAGCATCTGAGGCCCAAGAGCAGCCACAAGTACCGGTGGTGGATCTGCAGTGACACCGATACCTCCGCGACTAGTGAGATGGTTACCTGAATGTGAGATGGAACCCTCATGGAGTAAGGCCATCAAGACTGTAAGATAATCGCTCATATGCCCAACAGGCCCATCAAACGAGATCCCCCACATGCCCTCAACAACGGGTTTGTGCGACAGCCCTATACCCAAATCAAGCCGACCGCCAGCTACTTGATTCACCGTTAATGCCTGCTGAGCCAACATCATAGGGTGTCGTGGATAGGTGGGGACGACAGCGGTCCCAAGACGTATCTCGGGTACTTCGACGGCTACAACAGCGAGCGCCGTCAACGCATCAAGATCAAATACCTGCGGTGTCCAGAAGGACCCAAAACCGTGATCTCGCGCTGCCGCAACCTGTGTTTTCAGACCCTCAACTGTATTTGCCGAACCAAATATTGCTAATTCCATTGTGCCGCCCTCCTAGAGCATCTTGTATACAAACTATTCAACGGAATAACCCTATGGTTTATTCCTACTTCCCTAATTTTAAAATCGTCTACCACACAATTTCCCCGATTGAATCGTTCTTGGACCTAGGCTAGGTGAGATTTCAATTAGCTCATAACTGTCCAGGCGGTATCTTTGAATATGCTTACAAGAAGAGTTTAGGTTCTTAACCGTCTAGAATAAATGCGTCGGATGTACCTAAAGGAGTATGCGTGGGAACAGAAGAAAGTTCAGATTTAAACCCCGAAGAGTTGTGGCAATTGGAATACGACAAAGCCCAATTACGGGATACTCCATTTGAAACGATGTCTGGAGTGCCAGTTGAACCTATCTACGGCGATGGCCCATACCCAGGTCAATACCCATTTACCAGAGGAATCTATCCATCTATGTACCGCTCCCGCATGTGGACCATGCGAATGTTCGCGGGATTCGGAACAGCTGAAGATACGAATCTACGATTTAAAGAGCTTCTCCGAAACGGTGGGACAGGGCTTTCAACGGCATTCGATATGCCAACACTTATGGGGCGGGATTCAGATAGTGAATGGTCACTGGGAGAAGTAGGCAGGGCCGGAGTCGCAGTTGACACTCTCGCTGACATGGAGGATCTATTTGCCGACATCGATCTATCATCGGTCTCTACATCTATGACTATTAATGGCCCTGCGGTAACTTTACTTGCCATGTACGTTGCAGTTGGAGATCAAAACGGCGTTGCCCCCAATCAACTTGCAGGCACCATCCAAAATGACATCCTCAAGGAATACCAAGCTCAAAAAGAATACATCTACCCTCCGCGACCTTCGATGCGGATCATCACAGACATGGTCAAATACACAACTGCTGAAATGCCAAAATGGCATCCCATATCGATATCTGGCTACCACATTAGAGAAGCAGGAAGCACGGCGGCCCAAGAGCTCGCATTCACGCTGGCAAATGGTTTCGCTTATGTCGAGGCAGCAATCGCCGCAGGACAAAATATTGATGAATTTGGGAGACGTCTTAGTTTTTTCTTCAATAGCCACAGTGACTTTTTCGAAGAAATTGGAAAGTTTCGCGCTGCCCGCCGCATTTGGGCGAGATGGATGAAAGATCGCTATGGTGCCACCGACGAGCGGGCAATGATGTGCCGATTCCATACCCAAACCGCTGGAGTGTCCCTCACCGCTCAGCAACCGGAGAACAACATCGCCAGAGTAGGTATCCAAGCTTTAGCCGCAGCACTCGGTGGCACTCAATCGCTTCATACTGACAGTTTTGATGAAGCATTGGCCCTGCCGACCGAAGATGCTGCCAGAATCGCCTTGCGCACCCAACAAATTATTGCCCACGAGACTGGGGTCACAAACGTAGCTGACCCCCTTGGAGGAGCCCCATATGTTGAATGGATGACAGATGAGATGGAAAGACAAGCAGAAGAGATCTTCGCTCATCTCGAAGACCTGGGCGACGGTTCGATACTCGAAGGAACATTTGCCGGCATTGAAAACGGATACTTTGTAGGAGAGATAGCTGATGCCGCATACCGGTTTGAACGCGAAGTGAATGCCGGACAAAGAATAATTGTCGGCGTCAATGAATTTACCGAAGGCGACAACCCTGAAGACCGGAACCTTCTGCGTATCGGGGCTGAAACAGAAGAATACCAACTAAAGCGACTTCAAAATGTGAAGACAGACCGGAGTCAAAATCAGGTAGATGAAGCCCTAGCCGTAGTTACTGACATCGCCTCAGACTCAACCCGGAACCTTATGCCAGCAATCATTACTGCCGTTAAGACATATGCCACAGAAGAAGAGATCGCTAACGCTATGGAAAAAGTCTTCGGAACATACGTTGAACGAGCAATCGTTTGATACCTTCAAAACCCTGCAAAGGAGCAGAGCGTAAATGAATGACCGACAATATAGAGTAATCCTCGCGAAACTAGGGCTAGACGGCCACGACAGAGGTATCAAAGTTGTTGCCAGAATCCTCAGGGATGCAGGAATGGAAGTGATTTACCTCGGGCTCCGACAAACAACTAGCAGCATAATTGCTGCCGCAGAGGAAGAGGATGTTGACGCCATAGGCTTATCGATGCACAATGCCGGCCACCTAACCCTAGGTCCAAAGATGATCGAAGCTATCAGGGACGCTGGTTTGGACCTTCCATTGATAATTGGGGGGATCGTACCCGATGAAGATAACGAACAGCTCAAAAAATTAGGTGTGGCCGCTGTTCTGGGGCCAGGAGCCTCGGCAGAAGAAGTAGCTTCGACAGTTCGTAATGCTATCTCCGCTCGAGATTGAACGTGAGTTCCTCAGATAACTCCATCTCTCAACTCTTTGAGGAAACCCTATCTGGAGAAAGACGGAGCCTAGGGAAGCTTTTGTCAGTAATTGAACATGGCGGAGAACAGGCAGATATTGTCGCTGGGCTAGCACACCAAAAGGCGGGCAAAACACATGTAATCGGAATCACTGGTGCACCAGGGTCAGGAAAATCGACGCTAACCGGACGACTAATTGAGCAGATTTCAAAAGCTGGAAAAAGACCAGCTATTCTCGCTGTCGACCCATCGTCCCCCTTAACTGGGGGCGCTATTCTGGGAGACC
>CAJWET010000078.1 GCA_913031515.1 uncultured Acidimicrobiaceae bacterium
AACACCGACACCAACACCAACACCAACACCAACACCAACACCAACACCCTAACTGTCTTTTAATTCTTGTTCTCCACCATCTCGAGATACGCTCGGAATGTGGAAAGTGTTTTGGAGACGGAAATCCTTGTCGTAGGTGGAGGCCCTGCTGGGTGTGCTGCTGCAATTGAGCTTGCGCGAGGTGGGCGAGATGTAACCCTGATAGATAAATCAGAATTCCCTAGAGACAAATGTTGTGGAGATGGCCTAACAACCGATGCACTTCGGATCTTAGAAGATATCGGTCTAAAACCATCTAAAGTAACCAATTGGAACAACATCATGAATGTGGTGATCCATTCACCAGACGGGAATATTTTTGAGCTTCCACTTCCGAATGGGCAAGGGCAATATGCAGCGATTGTTCCCCGAATTGAACTTGATGAGCAACTATTGCTTCTAACTCGGGATGCCGGAGTATCTGTTCGTACGCCTGTACGGTTTAAAGAAGTTAGACAGTTCGATGAACACACGGAAGTGGAAACGTTTAATGGTGAAAAGGTTTTAGCCCGATACGTCATCGCCGCTGACGGAATGTGGTCATCGGTAAGAAAATCTGTCGGGGCAGGGATAAGTAACTACAGAGGAGACTGGCATGCGTTCCGTCAATACTTTGCAGAGACAGGGCATGAAGCGCAGCATCTTCGTATCTGGTTCGAGCCGGATCTACTCCCAGGATACATGTGGTTATTTCCCCTACCGGGCCAACGAGCTAATGTTGGGTTCGGGATTTTGCGGGGAGTCCAATACGAGGTCGGAGACCTTGGAAAGCTCTGGAATGACCTTCTCGAACGGCCACACATTCGGGATGTGATCGGATCGAGAGCGATACCCGAAGGGACCCGAAAAGCGTGGCCAATACCATCAAGACTGATGGAGCTACTCCCATTCATCGGAAGAATTCATTTCGTTGGTGATGCTATCGGAGCAGCCGATCCAATGACTGGCGAAGGAATTGCACAAGCCTTGAGGACAGGAAAGTCTTCAGCACAAGCGATTATGCAGTCCGGACCTTTCAACCCATTACAAGCTGGCGAGTTGTATAAAAAGAACATCGCCTCGCAGTTAGGGCACGACCACCGCTTCGCAAGAAGTCTTCAAACTCTTCTAAAAAATCCGGAAAGTACAGAATTTGCTTTGCGGTTAGCAAATTCCAACGCATGGACTCGTCGAAATTTTGCAAGGTGGATGTTTGAAGACTACCCACGAGCTCTAGTATTAACTCCTAACCGATGGAGTCGAAATATGTTTGACTATGCAGGTGCTTATCAACAAAACTCAAGTACTAAGAAGATGCCCGAAGAGATTTCTTCGATTCTGACTGGTGGAGACTAATGGATGAACCTATCTTATTGAACCTTCCAGACAAGGTCGACGATTTTGACTCGGCTGTAGATACCGGTTGGGAACTTCTAAGGTCATCTGAACCCCTAAACCGCCTCTTCTACATGGCTTCAGCAGTCGGTGACTTCAGCGTAATTTGGCATGTTTTGAATTTCACACAAAAAATTATCAATCCGAACCGGAAACGTTCGGTAGTTCGGCTAGCGCTCTTAATCGGTATAGAGTCGTTGATAGTGAACAAAGGCATCAAGAGACTGTTCCGAAGAAGCCGCCCTGAGATCGGCACAAGCAGCCATCCACATAAGCTTCGACAACCAGCAACTTCTAGTTTCCCTAGCGGCCATGCTAGCTCCGCTGTACTTGCAGCGTCACTACTTTCAGAGAACAGCTCAGCAGCACCCTTTTATAAAATGATCGCAGCAGTAGTTGCAACCAGTCGACTGCACGTTAGAGCCCACCATGCGTCTGACGTGATCGCAGGTGCTTTGATTGGCTGGTTCTTCGCAAAAATGGTTACGACGATACAAGGTCTATAATCTATTCGTTCTCAGTGGCTTACAAAGTTCAGAAGAGTAGAGGTTGGTGGATCTAGCTCGGTACAGTTACAGGATCTTCAACAAGCTCTATCTGCATTAGTAGTAGCCGGAGATCAAGAAGAACATCGCTAGCTTCGACAGCAGAAACGACCTCACGACTTTGTAATCTTGACAGCTCTCTGTCGATCATTTCAAAAGCTTCATTTATTCGGTCAGCAGTGTCTGTCATTTTCCTCCGCCAGAGTGTTTTTATCTACTCCTGTAGTATCCCACCTTTTCTGCCGGTTGTGCACATTATTTCAACTCTATCTCGGAGCCAGGTCACGAATAGCCTGAATTGGGTTAATCCCTCCAAATGGCATAATCATTAGTGCAGCAGTAGTAACGCCATTCTCCAAATATCTGTCAATGTGATCCTTACATTCTTCCGGAGTCCCATGGACCACAAGTTCATCGACGATACTGTCGGGCATTGCCTCAAGTGATCCTGCCCGATCACCTTGGTCCCAAAGGTCCCAGTGCTCTTGCAGACGGTCAGATCTCCCAAGCCATTCATGGAAAGCCCTATACACAGGGACATTCAAATACGCCGCTATCGCGCGTTTCGCATCTCTTCGAACAGTATCCGTATCCGGATTTGGGCATACAAAGACGCGCGCTACTATTTCTTTCCCTTCTCCTTGTCCGTGGACGATTTCTGCAACGGTTTTCACATCTTCGGCTGAAAGCCAGTTAATTACCGCCCCATCACCCTCGCGCCCAGCGAGACGAAGCATCCCGTCACGGAGAGCCGCAATAAGGATAGGGACGTTCTCTCTTGGTGGTTCCATCCCCAAACGAAATCCCTTGACCGTTAACGTCTCGTAGTCGACAGTTACTTTTTCTCCTGTTAAAGCTTGTTTTAGGAATCGAACAACATCGCGGGTTTTCTTGTACGGGTCATCGAAAGGGATCCCATTCCAATGTTCGACAATGACATTGGAGGAAGAACCAATCCCGCATGCAAAACGTCCGGGGGCTATTGACGCCATTGTGGCAACAGACTGCGCTAGGAGCGCCGGGCCCCTTGTATAGGCTGGGATAATTGCTGTTCCAAGCCGAAGTTCTGGAGCATGAATTGCGGCGAGAGCCAATGGTAAAAAGGCGTCAGCCCCATTTGCTTCAGATGACCAAGCTTCCTGATACCCTAAATCAACAAGATCTCTTAGGCCAGTCCCTTGATCATTAAGGGCGGTCGGTAAGGGAATCGTCATGGCATAGTTGCCTGTCCGTTTGCTATGCATAATCGTAGAAACCTTGGCCAGTTTTTCGCCCCAAATGACCCGCTGTTACAAGTCTCCTAAGAATGGGGGGCGGCGAGTAGGTTGGTTCTTTGAATTCTTCGTACAGTACTTCGGCAACTAATAATAGGGTATCCAGACCAATCAAGTCTGATAGTTCAAGGGGTCCCTGAGGATGCGCGCAACCAAATTTCATTCCCGCATCTATATCTTCCTTCGATGCTTGTCCGCGATCGTACATGTGCATTGCTTGAAGCAGATAGGGAACAAGTAAACGATTTACTACAAATCCCGCCCTGTCGATAGTAGTAATGGGGTGTTTCCCTAAAGTGTCTCGGGTGAAACTCTCAACTTCAGTTAAAGTCTGCTCTGAGGTGACTTCAGAAGTTATCAGCTCAACTAAAGGTTGAACGGTCGCAGGATTGAAAAAATGCATTCCTAAAACTTTTTCTCCTCGGTTAGTCGCTGTCGCAATTTCTCCGATCGAAATTGATGAGGTGTTTGATGCGAGGATTCCCTCAGGTTGAACTATTCCATCAAGAGTTGAAAAGACCTTTGCCTTTATCTCCGGTGATTCAATGACCGCTTCAATGACAAGATCCCTATTTCCTAACTCTTCGTAATCGGTAGTGAAGGAAAGTTTCGAAAGTAGATTATCTCGATCATCTTCAGTCATTTTTTCTCTCGCTACAGCTTTTTCAGTACTTTTTTCAAGTTTCTGTTGGGCGATCTCGGCCAAAGAAGCGTCTATTTCCACCACGACAGTATCGCATCCAGATTTGGCTGAAACTTCCGCTATCCCCGAGCCCATAGTTCCACCACCAACGACCCCAACTTTACTGATTGTCATACCTGCTCCCATCTAGACGTTTTAGTAAGCGTAGTAGGAAGGCCGTGACCGTGACCAGCGGTAGAGGTGAGGATCGCTTACGGCGGCTCATAGTTAAAGAAATGTCATACCCCAAAAACATAATATATTCATGAATCAACAACTCCTTTTGATATATGCATCGCCAAGAACTTGGGAACTAACTGACTTGGATAGGAAAAGAGCTAGGCGAGGAATAGCTGCAGCCCGAAAAGCCCTTCGTGAAAGTCAACCAAATCTCTGGGACAACAACACCGCTGCTTAACCACTACCCAGCAGAAACTGCCTACTTCACGAAGATCCAAGGTCTTCCCATAGTTTCCTATATTGGGCCGATTGTCTCCAGTCATATAGATCGATAAGTAGCTTCCTATAATTTCCTTCAACTTTGAGATCTCCCTGCATGAATGCTATTTCAGCTTTGAACCCCCCATGGAGAAAATCTCGAGCATGTTCATATTTCGCCAAGATTACGCAATCTGGATTATCCAATTTACCTTTATCAACACCGATAAGTATTCCATCTTCCCAGACGGTATAGAATCGGATCTTCCCATCTGGAGATCCGGAAATTTCATACTGACAAGAAATAGATGCACCGGAAACCTTCGGTAGTTCGCTCCCAAGCATCCGTAGGGCTTCTACCCACTCATCCGAGAGGAAATCATGCACGATTAGAACTTTCTTTAATTCCAGCGAACAAGTCAGTTTCTTCGGTAATTCCACCCACTCGGCTAAACGCTAGAACATAGTCGTCCCAGGGGTATGCTTCAGCTACAACCCCAGATGGAAGCCCAAACCAGAAAGTGGACTCGGGGTCTACTTGAGTCGCATGGGCTAGCAAAGCATCATTTCTCCGCTGCCCATAGGCAGAAACATCAATCTTTGCCGTAATTCTATGATCTTGCGACGGTCGCTTAAACCAATCTTCACTAAAGGGTGATTCGAGGCCTAAGTCGAGAAACACTTTGTGCAGCGCCTCGATTCTAGACCTACTCCATGTCGTATAGTAGAGCTTCAATGGCTCCCAAGGCTGCCCAGCTTCTGGAAATAATTCAGGATCCCCAGCAGCTTCCCAAGCCGGAATACTAATGTCGAAGACTTTTAAATGGTCGGGGTGCCTATAACCCTGTTGATCATCAGGATATGTCACTATGACATGTGGGCGCTCGGCCCTGATGATCTTGACTAGGCGCTCCACAGCCTCATCAATTGGTGCTGCAGCGAAACAGTCTGGGTGAGAATTCGCCTCAGAATCAGGCATCCCAGAATCTCTATAGCCTAGGTAATGGACAGTATCGTATCCAATGATCGTCGCGGCTTTCTCTAGTTCTTCTTTCCGAACTGAAGCGATATTGGATCGGACCTCTGGAAGGTCCATGGCAGGGTTTAAGATATCGCCTTCTTCGCCTCCGGTACAGCAGACAAGAGCCGTCTTAATACCTGTATCAGAATAGAGTGCCACGGTTCCAGCTCCTTTCGATGATTCATCGTCTGGGTGTGCATGGATTGTTAACAAGCGAAGTTCTTTGGACACTCTGACAAGATAGCCGTTCTTTAGTTGGAAGTCCTACATCAGAGACCTCTTAACTTCTCTACCAAAATAGGATCCTCCGGAGCGTCTAATGGAATTCTTTGAATCAGTCCAAAAAATTCTTATTTCTCTGGAGAACGATTTACTTTTCCTGTGTTTGCATCTCGAGACTATGATCAATTTTTAAGATAAGAGTCAGTGACGATATATTTCGTTCGGGACTCATACGAAGGGAGACCAAGTGAGTGGAAGGCTGGAAAACAAAATAGCGGTCGTTACTGGAGGCGCGAGTGGTATTGGAGAAGGCACCGTCCGGCGATTTATTGACGAAGGCGCGAAATGTGTAATTGCCGATATTCAATATGATCGAGCCGTTGAACTTGCTAATGAACTCGGAGAGAACGCGGCGGCATGTAGCGTAGACGTTGCGGATGAAAGTCAGGTGAAAGAAACTGTTGAATTTGCGGTATCTCAATTTGGGCGACTTGATATTATGTTCAACAATGCCGGCATACTCGGCGCTGTTGGCCCTATCAGCGAAATTGATGGTGATGGGTGGTTACGAACAATTGATGTTCTTCTCAACAGTGTCTTCTATGGAATCAAACATGCATCGAGAGTAATGATTCCGCAAGGTTCAGGATCGATCATAAACACTGCATCTACAGCCGGAGTGCGAGCTGGGCTGGGCCCCCATGTCTATACTGCAGCCAAACATGGTGTTGTCGGTCTTTCACAGTCTGTCGCTACTGAACTAGGTCCTTATGGAGTGCGCGTGAACGTCATCGCCCCTGGCGGGACGATATCTGGCTTGACGGCGCGATTGGTCACCGGCGATCATGAGAACCTTGAGAAAGCATCGACTATTATCGGTGCACATAATCCTTTGCGGCGTGCAGGAAGACCTGAAGATATAGCAAATGCTGTTTTATACCTTGCGTCTGAAGAAGCTAGTTTCACAACTGGAGCCGTATTGGTTGTCGATGCCGCCGGCGAAACAATCGCCGACCGTAACCACCGTTTTGTCGATATGGGCGCCCAAACAGTTCAGGAAGCAGATCGTTCCGGAACTAAAAGCAGTTTGAACTAGAGCTCAGCGAAGTTGAAGGACAGAAATCGAGCTTAAATAGACCAATTCGAAAAATGTGCCGACTACCAGTTAGTCGTTCAATACGAAAGTTATTTTCAAGGTGACCCTATATTCGGCGATGGTCCCGTTCTCGACAATCACTTTTTGATCTTGGACCCAAGCTCCTTTGACATTGTCAAGCGTGCTAGCTGCACGCTCAACACCGCGCTTCAAAGCATCATCGAATCCTATTGGTGAAGATGAAATAACTTCCGTGATACGTGCGATAGACATAGAGTCCCCTAATTGTTAATGAAAGTTTAGCGACATCGACTCCGGATTAGTCGATACTGAGCTACTCTTCTCCGTCAGCGGTTTCGAAACTTGGAACTTCCACTCCGGGTAGGTAGTAGGTAAACATGTCGACGATAAGCGCGATGATCCGATTGGGATCCACTCCACCCTTTCCAAGGTCTACGGTTATTACGTTGCTATTCATGGTGATCTTGTTGACACCACCAAGCTCAAAGATAGCTCTGGCCAATTTGTCCGGAGGTCGTTCACCATGGATCTCCTCCGAAACTTCAAACCGTTCATGGTTTCTCTCAATTGGT
>CAJWET010000079.1 GCA_913031515.1 uncultured Acidimicrobiaceae bacterium
CACGGGATTCCCTGCCTCGATAAACGAGGTATTCCCTCGACTCAAAATATACTGCAGCGTGGACGGTTCTTCCGGCTCTGGATCGCGAAAACGCATAACACTGTGCACGTTCCGCGACGGGACATAGAGCACGCCTGTTTCAGGATCGACCGCAGCCCCAGACCAGTTTGCACCACCGCCGGCACTGGGGCGAAAGATAGTACCGTTCAACGATAACGGTGTATACAGCGGCCCGAGGCGAAATCCATCAACCGCCTTTTGCATTTGGGACCCTAAAAACATTGGCCGACAGGTCACACTCAGAGGTGAAGTGAATATTTTCCAAAGTGATGAGTTACTGGAACGCTATACTGAATCTTTTCTGACGCAGGCTTTCGGTGGGACTCCACCCTCGAAGGAACGCTTGAAGCGTGAGCTTGAAACTTTTCAAGCACCGGATAGACACATGATGCAGTTATACGTTAAATCCGTTGTTAGTCACGACCTACCCGCATTACTGCTGGCCGAAAAAGCCAAAAGAGAATTGGATTGAAATGACTGCCTCAGAAGAATACATGATGAGCTTGGTCGGTCATAAATTCCCCGGCGGCAAGAGGACTATCGCCCATTGGGAAAACTTTCTTTTAACAGACTGCACTACATCACCTCAGTTAAAGAATGGATTAGCGCATCCCATAGCCCTTTTTCATATACCTATTCAGGGAGCTCAAACATCGATTACAGAGCTTTTTGAATTAGGCAAAGTAAAAGATGTCGGTTCGGTAGGTCTTGATGGATATGACTGGGAGTATTTCCAGCCGTTACGAGAAGAAGTTGAATACAGATGCGATGGTGAAATTATTGAGGTTGAAAGGCGACTCACAAAATCTGGAAAGATTTACGATCGTTTTGTTTTCTCCATTGAACTTTATGATGAAGAGAATCAACCTGTTGCAAAAGCTACAAGTTTTTGGAGATTAAGGAGGGGTCGCGTTGAAAGTTGAAGTTGGAACACAGATCCCCTCGCTCGAAATCCCATCAGTTGATGCACAAAAAATGAAAACTATGGCGGCCCTATTAAGAGATCCCTACCCCATACATTGGGATGCCGAAGGAAATGAGAAAATGGGAATTAAAGGGAAAGTCGTTAATCAAGGGCCGCTAAATTTGTCGTACCTTGTGAACATGTTAATGCAATGGCAAGGTCAAGACTGTATTCGCAGGCTTACCGTCGATTTTACCGGTTGGGTTTTAGGAGGGGATGGCCTTTCAGCGAGCGGAAAAGTCATTGAAATACATGGCGATGCTGACACAAAACTGGCCAGATGCGAGATTTGGCTTGAGCGCCAAGGTGAACGACTATTGGAAGGCGAAGCAATCATTGCCTTACCAGTCAACTAAGTTTGCTTCCAGTTCATTTTTCACTAGCTTTCGCAAGTACACGTTCATAAGTTGAGTGATAATGGTGCAATGCAGGTTCATTCCTGCCGAACAAAACGTAGTCAAGAGACTGACTATTTGCGGTGAGTTGCTGGCTTGCGCTCACGGAATAGTCCTCGTCTCGGATAACTTCCGCGAACCCTTGCGAGATCATTGTGAAAACTTCTCTCATTTCCGCATTCTCAGAAAATTCTGAGCGCAAATAAAAACTGATGAGGGAACGATGTTGACCCGGATTGTCCGGAACAGGATATGCACGAACAAGGTAAAGACCTTCCTTTGATGGCATTAGTTGCACATTGGGGAATAACCAATATACCGGAAGCGCTGCAGTAGTGATATTCCATTCATCTTCAGGTAGTTTTCTCATTTCATCAATGTCTCGTCGACAAAGAAGCATCCTGTGATTATTTCCAAATGTGTCATAACACTGGACATTGCCATGGAAAGCGTTGTTCAGCGTGTTTTCATGCAACGAACTGAAATGATATGTCTCGCCAAACGTATCCATAGCCAGTTTCCAATTGCACGCAACGTCATATACATCGTTACCCAGATAATCCAATTTATCGAGATTCCACGTCTCGAGCTCTACCAAAAGTTCTTCGGTAAGTAATTCTTGAAGGTCAATGACACCGTTGGGGTTTGGATGCACCCACAGCAGGCCATGTCTTTCTTCAGAAGGTAATTCAACCAAACCCAACGTCTCAGTTTCAGGTTGTCCGAAATGATCTGACTTTGGTAGCCCAACCAGTGATCCATTGACATCGTAAGTCCACCTGTGGAACCTGCATGTGAATCGCCTAGAAGTGCCACGCTCATCCTCCTCTACAATGACGCCGCGGTGGCGACATGAATTTACGTAAGCGTGGAACTCTCCATCCCCATCTCTCACCGCGAGAATTGGCCTCCCTAATTCTTTCATAGTCAAAAAAGAATACTTCTCTGGTAGGTCTCCTGATAGGCCGACAAGTTGAGGGGTATCGCAAAAGAAAGTTTCCCATTCCCTATTCGCTAGCTCTTTACTGATGTAGTTATTAGTCGGATTTTCATAAAAATTGCCCGCGTCGACGTTCGTTCCAGAATCAATCCGCTCCAGTAGCTTTCTAATTTGGTTGATTTGCTCAGATACAAGCATGATCTCGATAGCTCTTTCTCGAACGATAATATATATCCAACTTACAGACGCTCAACTAAGGTTCCTGTTCCCAGTCCACCGCCACAGCACATACTGATCAGTCCCAAACGCCCTCCTGATCTTTGAAGTTCATGAACCGTTTTTGTGATGAGCAATGGGCCAGTAGACCCCAAGGCATGGCCAATAGCTATAGCTCCCCCATTGGGATTTACCTTTTCATCAATTTCGATCTCTAGTTCTTTCGCCCATGCGAGTACAACTGCAGCAAACGCCTCATTGATTTCAAAAATATCAATATCCTCTTTTTCATATCCACTATCCGCAAGCAATTTCCTCGTAGCGGGAATTGGGCCTGTCAGCATCAAAGCGGGGTCACTCCCAACAAGACATGAACTCACTATTCGCGCCATCGGTTTCAACCCTAATTCCTCCGCCTTGGATGCACTCATTACAAGAAGTGCTGATGCCGCATCAGCGAGCTGCGAAGCCGTACCAGCTGTATGGTATTTTGCTTGTTCATCGAAATAACTTGCACCTGAAATCGTAGAGAGCGTTTCCAAGCCTTCATATGTCGTCTCTCGAAGCCCTTCATCACGGTCGTGGATGTCTGTTCCATCGCCTGAAATATCGAAAGGTACTATCTGCCCTTCAAATCTTCCTTCTTCCCAAGCTTGTGCGGCGAGTTGTTGAGATCTTACACCGTAGCGGTCAAGCTCTTCTCGAGTTAAACCCCATTTTTCTGCAATACGTTCCGCCCCTTCAAGCTGGTTAGTAGGGTCATGTAACGCTTTATATTCATCGGTGTACCTTTCCCCAAGATACGCCTCTCCTTTTTCGTTTACTGGAATTTGCGAGGCCATTGGAATATGCGACATAGATTCCACACCGCAAACAATAACTATTTCAGCCATTCCAGAAGAGATGAGTGAATGGGCCCACGTATTTGCATGTTGGCCAGACCCACATTGAGTCGTGGTGGTTGAAGCGCCAACATGAACTGGGAGGCCAGCAGCAAGCCACGAAGTTCTAGTTACATTATTTGCTTGCATTCCAACTTGAGCGATACAGCCACCTGCGACATGATCCACAATTCCTGGATCCAGATCATTTCGATTTACCAATGAAACAATCACATCGCCAAGAAGTTTCGTTACATGAAACCCCGATAATCTCCCATTGCGTTTCGCAGTAGCAGAACGAACAGCATCAACTATTACCACATCATTCATATCAGGCATTGGCCCTCCTTGACCTTCTTAACACTTTACATCGAACTTCATTTCGAAGCCCTCACAACTAAAGCAGGACATGAACATTCAAAAATCCGCAGGCCGTTCTTATCGATTACTTGATATTCATGGACAACAAGACCCCTGCTGGGATTTCCCTCAGATACACGTTTAGACACAAGATGGCTTACCGTTTGTATCGGCACATCGGGAAGAAATGGGTTAGGGAATCTAAATTCATTGAATCCCAAACCTGCTACCCAAGCTATATTCCCGTTCACCTCGAGATTTAATTTGTTCCAAATAGCAAACGTGTGCGTACCTGAAGCGACTATTTGTCCAAATGGGGAATCTTTCGCTCGTACTGGATCGATATGAAAATATTGGGGATCAAATTGGCTAGAAAATTCAATCATTTCATTTTCTGATACCGAAAACCATCGTGAAGAGAACTCTTCGCCAACGGCAAGATCCTCATAGTACCGCGTCGGTTTATAGTCAATTATGTCCATTTCTTCAGAAGACCCCATGACTAATGCGGTTTTGAGGCAATAACCCCGTCATTCTCTAATTCAATGATTTCTTCTTCCGTCTTCCCTAATTCCCCGAGAAGTATTTCTCGATTATGTTCTCCTAATGCCGCAGCTACATAAGAGTCTTCCGGTATTGGATCTGAACTTTTGAATGGGAACCCTGGAATTTGTACTTCACCCAAGAAAGGATCATGCACGGTACGGATTGTTCCACGCTCAACAAAATGTGGGTGCGTTAAAGTTTCGTTTGGAGTTAGGACAGGACCACTCGGAACTCGGTGTTGATGCAATATCTCCAACACTTCGGCGTCAGTAGGAAAAGACGACATCCAATTTTCAATGATTGCTGTAAGGTCTTCTCTGTTCTCTAGGCGTGACGGGTTCCCTTTAAATCGTATATCTTCATTTAATTCTGGTTTTCCCATCGCTGAGTACAGATTGGATATCTGCGCTTCAGCACAGAGAATAACGATCCAACCCTGGGGCCCTTGAAATGATCCAGCTGGAGATAGCATCTGAAAATTCCGTCCTTGCCTAATTGCCCCATATTCACCATCTGTCATTGATTCAGCATGTACGGGAAGATCTTGCATGTGAAACAGTGCATCAACCATTGAAATATCCAGATGCGTACCTCTTCCTGTGCGTTCCCGGTGGAATAAAGCATGCCCGATCGCGGCAAATGCATGAGATCCTGCATTCGTATCCGCTAATCCAAATCCTACAAACATTGGTGGTCTATCTGGTTCGCCAGTCATATGCATCAGGCCGGCGTATCCTTGCGCAATTAAGTCAAAACACGGCTGCTCTGAAAGCGGGCCGGTTTGCCCAAAACCAGATACTGACGCCATAATCACCGACGGGTTGAGTTTCCTTAATGATTCGTAGTCCAGATTTCGCCGTTCTAAGACCCCTGGACTGAAGTTCTCTACCACCACATCAACACTCTTCGAAAGATCTCGAATCAACTCAGCACCTGAAGGATGATTCATATCAACACAAAAGCTCCGCTTTCCTCGATTTTGTTGTAAATGCGTTCCGGCTCTCTTATTAATACGGGGCCTAGTTGAGCGATTGGGATCTCCATATGGGGGTGTTTCAATTTTGATCACATCTGCCCCTAGTTCAGTCAGCAGTCGAGTGCAGGATGGTCCAGCAAGATACCGCGTCAAATCGAGGACTTTTATTCCTTCTAGCCAGTTAAGTTCGTTACTCATTGTCTATTCTCTACGAAGTTCCACTATGCATCCACGCTACCTCCATCGACCGCAATACTTGCCCCATTGATGTACCAAGCAGGTTCACCAGAGAGAAAAGTCACTATTCTTCCTATGTCAACAGGATTCGGTATGCGCGTAGTTAAGTTTGGGACATAATCTGTCGCCGCCCATTTTTCTACGCTTTCCCAGTCGGTAGCTAAGTTTCTTTTTTTTGCAGCTCGTGTCAGCATTTCCTTTACTTCTTCCGTAGCTATCATTCCGGGATTGACTAGATTCGCAGTGATCCCTGTACCACGCACCTCCATTGCCAAAGTACGCACTATTGCATGAAGTGAGGCCTTTGCGGCATAGTAGCCAGGACTGTGATTGCTGGGCTTATCCACTCCTACAGTTCCAACAAAAATTACTCTCCCCCAATTTCGTTCCTTCATCCCATCTATAAAGTTCTGCACAACCTTCACTCCCAGGAGAACATTCCGTTCCCACTCTTCGGACCAATTGTCATAAGAGCTCCATGATGATTCCGCCGGTTTTCCGTAGTTGTTTATCAAAATATCAATTTGCCCAAGTTGGTCTTTCAGCGCTCGTATTCCACTTTCTGTAAATAAATCTGTTTCCACTGGCCGCGCTATTCCTCCATCAGCCGTAATTTGTTGAACTACATTTGCAGTTTCTCCGGAGTTGAAACCATGAATAACTACCTCAACTCCTTCTCTAGCTAAAGACGTTGCTATTCCGGCTCCGGTTCCCCGATAGGAACCGGTAATAAGCGCTATCTTCCCAGAGATTCCTAGGTCCATTACTTTACTCTCGGTTCTCTAGGTAGGCCCAAAACTCTCTCCCCCAATATATTCCGCATGATGTCAGAAGTTCCTCCCTGTATTGTGTACGCCGGCGCATAGCAGATGGCTTCCGCAAATTGAGCACCTGCAAGCGCTTTGACCCCCAGCACTCGCGCAGCAAAGTCCGCAACACGTTGTTCGTGTTCAGTACAAAAACATTTTGTCCCGGCACTAAAGCCACTAGCTGATTGTCCTAGAGCCCCTCGGTATACAAGTAGCCTCCCGAGCCTGTATCCGATTTCAAGATTTGCGATTTCTTGCCGAACCAATGGATCGCTTTTATTAGCAGCGTTACATGCCTCATCATATAGAGGACGGTTCGACATTAATCTGTCGATACCCCCACGTTCATGCTCGAGTTGTGACATCGTTTGAGCGAATGCTTGATTCTCTTCTCCGATTAGATTTTCTACCGGAACACGAACGTCTGTGAAGAATACTTCGCAGAAATGTTGATTGTTGACACTATCGACAATTGTTCGTACCTCTATGCCTTTTTGCCCCATTGGGACAACAATCTCGCTCAAACCCCTATGTGGAGGACCATCGCTGGCTGTCCGAACGATCAAGTAACAATAATCCGATATCTCAGCGAGGCTCGTCCAAATTTTTTGTCCATTGATGAGAAAATCATTTCCGTCACGACCAGCAAAGGTCGTTAGTGAAGCAAGATCAGACCCTGAATTGGGTTCGCTCATCCCAATGCACCATGTCGATTCACCAGAAAGTATTCCGGGCAGAAATCGTTTCTGTTGCTCGGCATTACCGTAGTTGCAGATGGAAGGGCCCATTTGACGATCTGCAATCCAACTAGCCGCAATAGGAGCTCCGTGGCGGATCATTTCTTCCGCAACGAT
>CAJWET010000080.1 GCA_913031515.1 uncultured Acidimicrobiaceae bacterium
GGTAAATGTTTGGTTCCCTTGCGCTACAGCCCAGTCCAGAAATTCTGGATAACGTGGAATAAATTTTTTGACTGCTGCCAATGTCTCAGCGTCGATTTCCGGCGCCCATGTTGTCTTGAAAGCTTCGAAGAGGTTTGCTGCTAAGGGTTGTGATTCCTTATACATGGCATTGTTCATCGGGGGAAGCCATTCCAAATCGTACAGTTCATCTGATTCCCAATAATGTGCGTGCAGTTTTGCAAGTACTGAGAAAACCGATGCCGTTTTGTCAACGTCTGCTCCGATGATCTGATCCATAACGGTTATCTCCGGAATTTCTTCTATTAGAAGAGCAAATGGAATCCCTTCAGCTTCGATTTCTGAGAAGTAGCAATTAGGTGCCCGCACTGGGAAATTTTCCCGGCCTTGCTCATAGAAATTTACTTCGCGAACGTAATACCCCATTGTTTGGCACAGCGAAATGTTTTCCTCTGCAGGGGATTGGCATTTTGCAATTATGGTTTTTGGCCCTGTTTGATTAGGAGCGTAGGAGAGGCAAAGGCGACTTACTTCGCCGAGGATGCCAACCCCTTGTCCTAAATCAGACCAAGTGAAGTCAGCGACCTTACCGAATTCCTCCGGAAGGACCTGATTTAGCCATTCTGTAGTAATTTCGTTGACAGTTGATGGAATCATTTTTCGCAAGTGAGCCCAGATGTCACTGAAGTCTCAGACTTTCTTCAACGCTTCCATGACTTCACGCCATTGTTCGGGATTAGCTTGACCAGGGGCGTAGAAACTCAATCGGTCGATGACGTCTCCATACCTTTTGCCGAGCTCTGGGGCAACTTTGTCAGGATCGGCGACGACTGCGAATGTGTTTAAGATTTCATCATCGATCAACGTGCCCATCTGCACCCATTCTCCTTGCTTAGAGAGTTGATTAAGTTCTTCTTGCAACCCTCCCCATCCGTGGATATCGAGCACTCCGCGGTATGCAGGGGTTGAGCCGTAGAACGCTATTTGTTGCCTTGTAGCAGTCTCTGCACGTTTCATATCTTCTTCGTTTTGCCCTGTGACAACGAAGAATGGCCCAGATATAGAGAACCCGTCGAGAGTTTTACCGGCTTTTTCTCGCCCTTTGATGATATTAGGGATTGTGACCTCGCGGAGGTATTTTTCTGTAGTGAAACCATGGCAGATAATGCCATCGCACACTTCTCCGGCGACTTGAGTCATCAGTTCACCCACAGCCGCCAGATAAATTCTTGGTGGACCGAAATCTCCTAGGTCGCTTTTGTTAGGGATAAAGAAAGGAGTCATAAGGGTATGGGTGTAAAAGTCACCGCGGAAGTCGAGCCTTGTCCCAGTTAGCCAGGAGTCCCAGATAGCCCGCATTGCTAAAATCATCTCACGCATTCGGGCAGCAGGTTTTGACCACTCCATACTGAAACGCTTAGTGATATGCGGTTTGATTTGGCTTCCAAGTCCGAGATTGAACCTGCCCTGACTCAATGCTTGAAGGTCCCAGCCGATGTTCGCTAGGATCATGGGGTTTCGAGCAAACGCCACTGCAATAGCAGTTCCGATTTCAAGTGTTTCAGTATGTTCTGCTGCAATAGCCAATGGAAGAAACGGGTCATGGCTGGTTTCTGCAGTCCAGATACCGTCATACCCTCGGTCTTCTTGAGATTTCGCTTCGCGGGCAATTGCCGCAATGTTTGGAGAAAATCCCATTCCTAATCCGCCATCTACTTTCATACATCTACTCCTTCTACGTTTCGTTGACGTAGTTTTTCAGCAGAGCATAAGAACTCTGCAGATAGATCGTAGGGTCCTGAATAATGGGGCTGAAGGAAGCGGCGACTAAATTTCCAACCTTCTTCTGTAAGCACGTAGTCATCGTCGTAGTGGGCGAGAAGTATTCCCCGGTCTCCATTAGTTCGAACGACATGTTCCTGAATGTACCATCTTCCAGATGCGCTATTCCCTGAAGGATCTGCATCCACACCACCGTTCAAAACGGTCTGAACAGTCGCCTCAAAGCCTTTCATAGCTCCATACCAGAGTTCTTTGATAGAGTCGATGCCTTCGACCAACCGTCCTCCTCCGAGGTCCCAGACTGCGTCAGACGCCCATGTAGACGCCCATTGTTCTCCATTCCTGTGGATCACTGCATCGGCGTACTTGTGGACCAGCATTGAAATTTCGTTGTAGGTGTTCTCATCGCTAGGCATAAATATTCCTCCTTGTCTAATAATGGGTTTAGCACTTATAAGTTTGCTTTGCCTATTACGGCTCTTGATAGTCTAGGTATGTCTTCTATCATTGATGATCAAAGAGTTTAAAAACACAAGGTCGGGAGGAAATTTTTATGAAACTCGGATATAACACGGGATATTGGAGTGCTGGTCCTCCCGAGGGAGTTGAGGCGGCAATTGCTGAATGCGACAAATTAGGATTTGAACATATTTGGACAGCTGAAGCCTATGGTTCAGATGCTTTAAGCCCCCTCGCATGGTGGGGAGCTAACACAAAAAATGTCAAACTGGGAACGGCAATAATGCAGATGTCAGCTCGGACGCCTGCGGCAACTGCCATGGCGGCGATCACGATGGACCATTTGAGCCAAGGACGCTTTATTCTCGGGCTTGGAGTTTCAGGGCCCCAAGTTGTTGAAGGATGGTATGGCCAGCTCTACCCACGGCCTCTAGCTCGGACCCGAGAATTTGTCGAAATTGTTCGATCTATTGTCGCGCGCAAAGACCCAATTGAGTTTCAAGGGGAACACTATTCGATGCCGGTACCTGCAGGTACCGGGCTAGGGAAACCACTCAAGTCGACAGTTCATCCATTACGGAATGAGATACCAATTTACCTGGCGGCCGAGGGGCCCAAAAATGTTGCCCTTTCAGCAGAGATTTGCGATGGTTGGTTGCCGCTTTTTTTCGCACCTAAAGACAATCAATTTTACAAAACTGCTCTTCAAAACGGCTTCGATTCTGCGGGACGACATGGATGGGGAGATTTTGAAGTTGCTTGCACTGTGACAGTTATTCCTGGTGATGATGTTGATACTTGTGCGGACTTGATGCGCCCGATGATTGCTCTCTACGCAGGAGGGATGGGGGCAAAGGGACAAAATTTCCACTATGACGTATTCGCGAGAATGGGGTTCGAAGCTGAATGTGAGAAAATCCAAGATTTGTATCTCGAAGGAAACAAGAAAGATGCAATTGCTGCTGTGCCGACAGCGATGGTAGAAGCCATTTCGCTTATTGGTCCGCCTGACAAGATCAAGGACGAACTTGCTATGTGGGAAGAATCCGTCGTCGATACCATGCTCATCGCAGGTGGAGTCGATCTGGTTCGTTTCGTCCATGAACTGGTGAGCTAAAAGTGGCGAATTTAGATCAGCGATCTCCTGTCATTGTTGGGGTAGGTCAATACAAGCAAAAACTCGATGATGTTACATCCGCGCTTGAACAGTACCGGCTGATGGAAGAGGCCGTCCGCATTGCTGCCGATGATGCCGGAAGTCCATCGTTACTGACATCGATTGACCACATGCTTGTTATAGGAGGAATGTGGAGATATCCAGATCCTGGTCGATTGATTGTAGAGGCTTTTGGTTCATCGCAGGCAACGACGTTTTTAACTGCTATGGGTGGAAACATGCCTCAGGCATGCGTCAGCGAAGTCTCCGAACTGATATTGGCGAACCAGATTGATGTGGGAGTGATTACCGGCGGTGAAGCTGTGTATAGCAAGAACAAGCTTAAGAAATTGGGCCTGGAGCTCTCCCGGACTGGGGAAAGGTTAGACCCTGCTACGCCTTTCGGTGAAAACGTCCCGATGTCATCTGAGCACGAACGGGAACGCGGGTTCTATATGCCGACACAAATTTACGCTTTGTTTGAATCTGCGATACGGGCTTCGTTAGGGGAATCACATGAAGATCACCGAAACCGTATAGCTACTTTGTGGGAGGGGTTCAACAAAGTAGCTGTAGAAAATCCCTACGCATGGGTCAGGTCCCCAATGACAGCTGAAGACATTAAGACAGCAAGCCCTTCGAATCGAATGGTTGGATACCCCTATACGAAATCGATGAATGCCAACTCTTTTGTTGATTATGGGGGAGCGATTATTGTGTGTTCAGTGGAAAAGGCTCAAGCGCTAGGAATTAGCCGAGACAAATGGGTCTTCCCCCTTGCAGCGACGGATGGCCATGCCTCGTATCTGTTTTCTGAAAGAGAGAACTTTTATGAGTCTCCAGCTATTCGGATTGCCGGAAAACGTTGTTTGGAACTGGCTGGAGTGACGGTCGATGAAATAGGAGCGATGGACTTATATTCTTGCTTCCCTTCTTGTGTCCAACTCATTATGACTGAACTGGGAATTTTCTCCGACCGAACTGTAACCACTACAGGGGGGCTACCATTTTTCGGGGGTCCCATGAATAGCTATGTGGTACACGCCATAGCCAGCACCGTAGATGCGATTCGCGAAACTGGTGAAATAGGTTATGTCCATGCAAATGGTGGTTATGCCACAAAACAAGCATGCGGAATTTACCGTTCTTCTCCTCCTAAGGAACCGTTCAAAAGAGAGAATGTCCAAAAAGCAATCGATGAGCACCCATTGAGAGAGGTAGATCAATCTCCAGAAGGAGAAACAACCATCGAAGCGTACACCGTAATGCACGGCCGCGAAGGGCCAGAACGCGCACTGATTTCGACTCTCATGGATGATGGAAGGCGGGCGCTAGCGTCAACTGAGGATCAGTCGTTTATGTTGGCCTTGATGGAAGAAGAATACGTGGGGCGTGCTTCCAATATCACCTCCAATGGAACAGTAAATGTTCTTACCGGATGAAGCCCATAAGAAATTCTCGAAATTTCGCGCTATTGTCCTTCTATGGACCTTCAAGAGGTAATTGAAGAATCGAAACGGCTGGGGGAATGGGCACATGTCGCGACTGTTAGCCCATCGGGAACACCGTACGTGACTCCTGTACACCCATGTTGGGAGCAGCAAATTCTTTGGACCATGGTAGGAGCCAATTCAGTCAAGGCAAAGAATATCCAGACATCCCCCCTTGTCTCATGCCATTGGCAAGTAAGCGCGGAAACAAATTTTGACAGTCTAATCATCTGGGGCCAAGCAGAACTTTACACAGATCTTGAAACCAAAGAACGCCTCTGGGAAGGTGTATTTGATTACGATTTAAATGCTTTCGCACCTGGTGGTCCTGCAGAGTCCCCAGATACTGGGTTCATGGCAATCGTCCCTTCGAAAGCAGTGATCTTAAAAGGTATGGGGATGGGTGGACGGTTCGACTGGAAAGCAAAATAGCTTAGGTAAATGAGTGGAAACAGGCATTGATTACGATCCAGTAGGGGAAGAAGTGCTCAAAGATCCTATGCCAGCATACGCCCAGCTTCGAGAACAATGCCCAGTCCATCACTTCGACGGATTGGAAAATCCAATGTATTCCTTCGCAAGGTATCAAGATGTTCAATCAGTTCTATTAGATCCACAAACATGGTCGAATCGTTATGGTCCCGGTATTTCTTACGAGCGAAATGTTGGAGATCTGCAACGTTATGATCCTCCTGATCACCAAGTCCGGCGAAGATTTCTCCGAGCCCAATTTCTTCCCCGAACGGTTTCTGCTTCTGAGCCGGCGATACGGAAACTGGCCCATGATCTTATCGATGGGTTCCAAAATGATGGGCGTGTAGAGCTTCACGATAACTATGCTCTGCCACTTCCCGTAAAAGCCTTTACCGAACTAATGGGTATACCTGATGAGGATAGTACTCAATTTAAATCATGGGCTGATGAACTTACTCTTGGGATGACATACCCAGAGCGTTCCCGAGGCGCAAGAGAAGCTCTTTCTTCCTTCACCCGTGATCTTGTGATTAGAAGGAGAGAGATGGTAGCTGCTTCTGGTTATACCCCCGATCAGGACCCCGTGGGAGAAGTTGTTCCAGAAGGACTGATAAGCCATTTAGCCTGCCATTCATTAGAGGATGGAACATTCATGCCAGATACTGAAGTGGCAAGCATGATTGGTCAGTTACTTGTAGCAGAAGGTTTTTCATCTATAGACGACATAAAAGACAGTGCACCAGAAGCTTTAACAAAAATTGAAGGAATAGAACCTGAAACAGCAAAAGCTCTAATTGAAAGAGCAAAAGAATTTTATCAAAAAGATCAGGAAGAAATTTCAAATAGAATTAAAGATTTAGGATTAGAGAATGAACTAATAAATCATGAAGGATTAACACCAGGTATGTTAGTTACACTTGGTGAACAAAAAATTTTAAAATTATCAGATTTTGCAGATCTTGCTTCTGATGAACTTACTGGTAGTTATGATATTGTAAAAGGTGAAAAAGTTAAAATTAAAGGTTATTTGGAAGATTTTGCTTTATCTAAAAATGAGGCAGATGAATTAATTATGTCAGCAAGAAATAAAATTTATAAAGATTGAGTGATGAAATATGGAAAACAAAAAAACAAAATTAACACTTTCAGGAATAGCGAAGAAGTCTATAGAAAATATTGAGTTAGCTAAAACTCAAAGTAAAAATTCGGTTGTCATAGAAAAAAAACCAAATAGATTTTCTAATAAAGGATCATTTAACAGATCCACAGGACTTAGATCACAACAGAAGCCAGGTTTTAGAAATAATAATACTTCTACACCAAGACCCTCAATTTTTTCAAAACCTGCGTCTCCAATTACTAATGATTTTGAAAAGCGTAAACTTGCTGAACAACGAGCAACAAGAAGACTTAAAGGTGAAGTTACTCCAAGGGACTTAAAAGGAAAAATTGGATCAAAGAAAAGAGAACTTAAATTAACTGTGTCAAGAGCTCTAAGTGATGAAATAGAAACTAGAGCTAGAAGTTTAGCTTCTCTTAAAAGATCTAAGCAAAAAGAGAATAGAGATCTTAAAAAAGGAGAAACTCAAGAAAATTTTAAACCTATAAAAAGAGATATAAATATTCCTGAGTCAATAATTGTTAGAGACCTAGCAAATAGAATGGCAGAACAATCTAGCAGTTTAATTAAACATTTACTTGGCATGGGTGTTACAGTAACAATTAACCAGAGCCTTGCAGCTGATACAGCTGAATATTTAGTTAAAGAGTTTGGTCATAATCCAATAAGAGAAACTAAAGCAGAAGAAATTATTAAAAAAATCAAAGAGTCTAGATCTGAAA
>CAJWET010000081.1 GCA_913031515.1 uncultured Acidimicrobiaceae bacterium
CCGCGTGTGGTCGGGAGGGTCAAGAAATAGAAGAGACGGGGCGGTTTGAGAACGGCTTTCATTTACTTTCTGTCGGAATGCAACAATCTCTGCGGATTCTTTTCGGGGAAGCATTGAACCTCCTGGACCTGACTGGTCTCCTTTCCCGAATCGATTGTCACGAAAGACACTACGGCAGTCAGCGAAACGAGAGAGGAAGATTGCTCCGTTAGAACTCTCAAAGACTGGCATGTCATCTCGAAGCTTTTTATACCAGGGGGAAGGATCTGCTACTCCTTCAGGAGTTAAGAACAGGTTCAGTAGGTATTCATCTCCGATTTGTTGTTCTTGTTGTGTGGAAATCATGTACAGGGCCAATTCTTTTCCGTCGTCAGTAGACGATACGATTTAGATCTATCATACAGTGGCATGGCCGAACCGGTAGAAACACATTTCTCTGATGGAATGGTAGCTCATTTCTTCCGAGGTGTTTTTATGGGGCTGGCTGATGCAGTTCCCGGTGTTTCTGGGGGAACTATCGCTTTATTGTTGGGGGTCTATAACCGTCTCATCGAAAACATCGGAATCCTCACGAGAGGGTTTGCTCATTTGTTTCGGAGGGAATTCCGGGAGTTGTGGGCCAAACTTCGAACAGTGGACTGGAGATTTCTATTTCCTCTACTGGTAGGCGTGTTTTTAGCGTTTGGAGTTTTAGCTCATTTTATTGAAAGCCTTCTCGAGGATTACCCTCAACCGATGGCAGGTTTGTTCTTTGGGTTAGTCGCTGTTTCTATACTCACTGGGATCAGGATGGTGCAGGAATGGAATTACCGTAGATGTAGTTATGTGGTTCTTGTAGCCGCAGCAACATTTATCCTTTTGGCATTTAGTTCAGGTCAAATACAAGATCCGTCTTTAACATATTTCTTTGTCGGAGGTTTAATCGCTATCTGTGCAATGGTACTTCCCGGTATTTCAGGATCATTTTTATTATTGACAATAGGGATGTATGCACCGTTAATTGGGGCGATAAATGATAGGCAGCTAGGTGAATTAACGGTATTTGGTATCGGAGCTATTATTTCTCTTGGCATCTCTGTAAGGGTCTTGGGATGGGTTTTAAATCGTCATAGCGACAGTCTGATGGCATGCCTGATTGGGCTGATGGTTGGTAGCCTCCGTGTTTTATGGCCCTGGCCGGATGGAGTTGGCGTGATAAGTGAAAAAGATGATGAAGTTGTTAAGGGAACTGCACTTGGTTGGCCGGTCGACTTCAGTGGCTTTATTTGGCCTACACTTCTCGCCTTCGCGGGATTTATTCTTGTCTCAACCGTTTTAAAATTTGAGCGAAAGAGCCAAAGAGATTTGCTTGCCGATTCCATAAGCGGTGTGGGCGAATGAGCACCCAACTTCTAATCAACCCCTCTGCTGGTCGGGGTAAAGCTCAAAAGCTAAATAACGCTATTGTCCGTGAGGTCCGATCTCACTGTGGTGATGTCGAAGTACTCTCAGCCGCTTCAGTTGAGGAAACCAAGTTACTTCTGAAAAAAACAGTTGAGAATGGGAGCGAGAGACTGATTGTTGCGGGGGGAGACGGAATTGTCCACTTCGCTATACAGGCCGTCGCTGGTTCTTCAACGGTTCTAGGGGTCATTCCCATAGGGTCTGGAAACGACTTTGCTCGAGCTCTTGGTCTTCCTTCGCAAATTGAAGCAGCCTCGAAGATTGCATTATCTAAGCCTTCAAAGATAGATCTACTAAAAGTTGGTGACCGGTGGGTGGCATCGGTGTTAACTTTTGGCTTCTCTGCAGATGTGAATACTCGAGCAAATCATATGAAGCGCCCGAAAGGCCCGAGCAGGTATACCTTTGCAACTTTATTTTGTCTACCAAAATTACAGAGTAGGCATTTAGACCTTCGAGTGGATGGAAGTCATTTCCATTTCGATCTGACTCTGGGGACCGTAGCAAACACCAGTGATTTTGGGGGCGGTATGAAAATTGCTCCTGATGCAGATCCATGTGATGGAATATCTAATCTTACGTTGGTTACGAGTCTCGGAAAGATGGAACTGCTTTGGTTCTTTCGTCGGGTATTTGATGGATCACATTTAAAACACCCTAAGGTTCAGACTTTGGAAGGTAAAAACATCGTTATCGTCTCTGAAGGTTTCGATATTTGGGGGGATGGAGAACTGATCGGAGTTTCACCAATGGAAATTGAATTGGTTCCTGAAGCTCTTCATATTGCGAAGGGTTAGGTGTACGCTTCGAATATGGAGATACCACAAAGGGAGTGGATAGCCTCACTTAATGAGAAAATTTCTACATTAATTTCTGGAGTTGTGACGGATCCTCTGGTTATCCAGTACGAGGTAATGAGTAACAGTAGCGAAGGGTACGTCTACCATCTAACTCTTCTCGATGGTGCGGCTTCGATACAAGAGGGCAAGTCAGAGCAGGTTGATATTACTTTCTCTTTAGAGGAAACAACGGCGTCACAAATTCAAGCTGGATCACTTAACACGGAAGAAGCTTTCCTAAAGGGTCTCTTAACAATTGACGGAGACGTCAAGCACCTGCTAGATATCCATCACCAAATTGAAAGCTCGAATATTTAAATTCGTTTCTTTGTGGGGTATTAGATCAAACCAAGAGAATTCACTGTTTCGTGCTCTGCTACCAGTTCTGCGGCCGAAGCATCAATTTTCTGACGGCTGAATTCATCGATATCTAAACCCTGAACGATCTCATACGCGCCATCACTACACGTCACAGGAAATGATGAGATAACCCCTTCGGGAACGCCATAGCTACCATCTGATGGGATGGCCATTGAAACCCAATCTCCTTCGGGAGTTCCTAGTTCCCAGTCACGCATATGGTCAATTGCCGCATTTGCAGCTGAAGCCGCTGAAGATGCTCCGCGGGCTTTGATGATTGCTGCTCCTCGTTGTTGGACAGTCGGAATAAAATAATTCTCCAGCCATCCTTGATCGGCTACGGTCTCAGCTACCGATTTCCCTCCCACTTGACAGTGGAAGAGATCAGGGTATTGCGTTGCCGAATGATTACCCCAAATTGTCATTTTCTTGACGGCTTCAACAGGAACTCCGAGTTTTTCTGCAACTTGGCTTTTTGCTCGATTATGATCGAGACGAGTCATCGCCGTGAATTGGCTAGGATTTATTCCCGCAGCCGCAGACTGAGCGATTAAAGCATTGGTATTTGCAGGATTCCCAACTACAAGGACCTTTATGGCTGTGTTGGCATTTTCCAAGATTGCTTTTCCTTGGCGCCCAAAAATACCTCCATTGGCTTCAAGAAGATCGGCTCGTTCCATTCCATCTTTTCTGGGCATAGCCCCAACCAGAAGAGCATAATCACTACCTTCAAAAGCTACGTTCGGGTCATCTGTTTTTGTAACTGACCCCAATAAAGGGAATGCACAATCCTCAAGCTCCATATGCACACCATCCAATGCTCCAAGCGCTGGAGTTATTTCGAGCAATCGCAAGTTTACTGGCTGGTCGAGGCCGAGCATCTGGCCACTTGCAATCCTAAAGAGCAGCGCATATCCAATTTGTCCTGCTGCGCCTGTCACTGTTACATTTACCGCTTCGTTGTTCACAGAATCCTCCTGGGTCCCCTTGTGAGATTAGCCAAGACCGCTTACATGTTGACCAATTATGCAAATATTTGCTTATTTATTTTTCTTCGCCTGCCGGGTGTTTCCTACCCAACTATCGAAGAGAGAAGCATAGACTCCTGCATTGTCGACAAGTTGAGAATGGTGGCCTGATTCAACAATTTCTCCTTCATCAAAGACAAGGACTAGGTCTGCTCGTTCAGCAGTACTTAATCTGTGCGCTACAGAAATAGTCGTACGTCCTTCAGAAAGGCGGTCTAAAGCTGAAACAAGCGCTACTTCAGTCTCCGGATCCACTGCACTTGTCGCTTCATCTAGAATTAACAGACCGGGATTGGCTAACTGGGCTCGAGCTAGGGCTACAAGTTGACGCTCTCCGACAGATAGTCGTTCACCTCTGGGTCCGACATGTGTTTTAATCCCTTCAGGAAGTGTCTCTATCCACCATCGAAGATCTAGAGCATAGAATGCTTCCGCGACGTCGCTGGAGCTTGCTCCAGGTTTGGCAAATGCAACATTTTCGACAATTGTTTCATTGAAAAGGAAACCATCCTGTGGAACCATCTGAATTGATCTATGCCTTGACTCGGTTTCTACCTCTGAAAGAAGCAGCTCTCCAATCCTTATTGATCCCTGAGTGGGATCAGCTAAACGGGTTAGGAGTTTGACAAAGGTCGTTTTTCCTGAACCTGTCGCACCCACTACGGCAACGTTGATTCCAGCGGGTATTTCACAATTTACATTCGTAAGGACTTGTCCACCTGTCCTGTAGCTGAATTGGAGGTCATCTACGTCGATTTTCAGTGCTCCATCTGGAAGAGTCTTCCCGTTGGAAGGTTCATCAACTTCGATAGGGATGTCAAGAACTGACAGCACTTTCCACCAGCCTGCAAGTGCTGTCTGGGTTTGATCGAGCACTTCCCCTAATTCCCATATAGGTGCGATAAGGACCGTTGTGAGGAAGACGAATGCGATCATCTCCCCTGAGGACAATCCCATTTCAGGACCAAATAAGGACCCTGTGACGATGACTCCACCTATTGCGATAGCGCTAAAGGAGTCCATGACAGGTGCTAGCAAGGCAAAAAACTTCATCGCTTTCAGTTGTCTTTTGAATTGCGTTTGATTGGCATTTTCGAGCTTTTGTCGAACTGTTTCTTGGTATCCGTATGACCGTATTACAGGAGCTGCCATAACGGCTTCAGATACTTGTCCCATGGTCTCTGACACAGCATCTCTAACCTCTCTATATTTCAAGAACTGTTGGCGTTGGATTGCTTTTAGGATGGGGACTATCGGAATATAGATAGCGATCACGACGATGGTTAGCTGCCAACTGTAAATAGCCATCACAGTAAGGGTTCCGATGATGATAACAGAATCGACAATCCACGCGATGGCTCCCCATTGAGCAAATTGGGAGAGGGTTTCAATGTCGCTTGTGACACGCGCTGTCAAAATCCCTTTGCGGGCTTCAAGATGGTCAGCGAGACTTAACCGTTGTAGATGCGAAAAAACTCTTATCCTTAGTTCGAGAATGGTTGTTTCAGCTACTTTCACTAGCCGGTTATAGGTAGTGCGTTGGGCGATTACTACAAATGAGATAATTAGAAATGCGATTATGCACGAGGAGTAGATAAAGCCCGAATCGAGTCCATTCGTGGCATTCAATCCTTTGTCTAGAATCTGTTGGATAAGAATAGGTATTGCCAAAGACCCTGATGCAACAATTAATGCCATCAAGACTGTTATCGCAGCACCGGCTCGCAATTCGGGGCTAACTTCGAGACCACGACGCAGAACGGCCAACGCAGATGTTCTTTGGTGCTGACTATCGTCATCAAAGGGATCAGTGGTAGATCGTTCGTAGCCTATTTCTCCTCTCGTTGACTGATGTGTCTGCCGTTCTGACTTCATGAGGTATTACCACCATTGTCATAAGCCTTGAGAAGAGACGCATATGCTGGAAGTTGCATCATTTCCTCATGAGTACCCACTCCTTCAACATTTCTTTCATGAAGAAATACGATACGGTCGGCGAGTTTTATGGTTGATAGCCGATGAGCGACAATTAATAACGTAACGTCAGCTGCTTGCCGAAGGTTTTCTAGTATTTTCTCTTCAATCAAAGGGTCGACTGAAGAGGTTGAATCATCAAGAAACAGTATTTTGGGGGACCCTACGAGAGCTCTAGCTAGAGTAATCCGTTGACGTTGGCCTCCGGAAAGCGTCACTCCTCGTTCACCCAAAATCGAACCTATTCCATTAGGCAAATCTTGAACAAAATCGAATGCTTGCGCCACTTTTAGAGCTTCAACTATTTCAGAATCATCACACGATCTACCAAGTGCGATATTTTCACGAATAGTGTCTGCAAACAAGAATGATTCTTGGAATGCAACTGCTATGCATTTCTTTCTTGCATCAGCGCTCAAACTTTCTATAGGAATGCCATCAATGAGGATTTGGCCTTTTGTAGATTCCTGTAGCCCTGCTATGAGGTCTGCGATCGTTGATTTCCCAACGCCTGTGGGTCCTACCAATGCGACAATCTCACCGGGGTCAACTTCAAAATTCACACTGTCGAGAATAAGGTGGTCATCATGGTGCACTTGTAATCCTTGAATGGAAAGACTGACAGATGTTGTGTCAACATCTCTTTCTCCGCTCGAATGAAACGAGGGAGTCTGAAGTTCGAGAATTCGGTCGATTCGATCTAGAGCCACTACTGACCTTGGAAGCTCTTCAAAAAATAGTCCAGCTATTCTCATCGGAAATGCAAGAATCCCGAATAACGCAATTGCACTGACGAGTTCACCTATCGATAACGAACCTTTGTCAACCAGCCATGTCCCGATCATGAGTAGGAAGATTACGCCGATGTTTGGTAGAGCGAAGATAGCTGGCTCGAAGATTGCCCGAAGTTTACCAACACTAACTCTGTGATCTCTTATCCGATTAGCTGATTCTCGTATACGTTGTATCTCCTGCTCGCTTCGACCCAAAGATTTCACCACCATAATCCCATCAAAACTTTCGTGAACCAAAGCTGAAGTGTTTCCAACCGCTTCTTGAACGGCGGCCGCCGGGGAGACTATCTTGCGGGAATACATCTGGTTCATTACCGCAAGCAAAGGGAAGAGGACAAAAGCCATTAGCGCGATAAGGGGGTGAATAAGAAGAAGATTTATAAGCGTAATAATGGCTAGAAAAAATGTGCCTACAGTAAAAGCGAAGGGCATGAGAGCTGTCGAAGCGATCATCATATCATTATCTGCATGGGCTAAAAGTTCTCCTGCAGATCTACTTCTGTGGAAAGTCATGGGAAGATTGAGATATTGGTTAAATAGTTGTCTTCTCCATACAAGTTCTGTGCCATATCTTGCTCCAGCAAGGAAGTACCTTCTGAGAAAAGCGCCGAATCCTCTTATTAAACCCACACCGACGATTACAAGAAGAGCTGTCCACATTGCCCTGTTGCTTAATGCATCACTATCTAAAGCGGGGATTATAACTTCGTCCGTTGCATAGCCAAGCACGCGCGTT
>CAJWET010000082.1 GCA_913031515.1 uncultured Acidimicrobiaceae bacterium
CCATGGCGATTCCAGCTACGGGCTGCTTGATCGGCACACCCGCATCCATCATCGCCAATGTTCCACCGCACACACTCGCCATCGAGGAGGAGCCATTGCTCTCCAGAATGTCACTGATGATGCGAATGGTGTAGGGGAATTCCTCGGGATCTGGGAGTACGCCCAGGAGGGAGCGTTCTGCCAGAGCACCGTGGCCAATTTCTCGTCGTTTCGGCCCACGCATGAATCCTGCTTCTCCTGTGGAGAAAGGTGGGAAGTTGTAATGATGCATATACCGTTTACGCGTTACAGGATCTATGCCATCTATCATCTGGTCCATCCGTTTCGTTCCCAAGGTCGTGATATTGAGAACTTGAGTCTCACCACGCTGGAATAGCCCTGAGCCATGAGCAGTAGGAATCATTCCAACAGCGCTTGAGAGAGGACGAAGATCTGTCGCGGTTCTTCCATCAATCCTTAGGCCCTCTTCTACGATTCTTTTCCTTACTATACGCTTTGTCAGTGACCTAATCGCTGCCTTAATTTGCTTTCCAGCATCTTCCTCTTCAGCAAATCGTTCGGAAAGCTCCGATTGAATCGTCGAAGCTGCGAGAGCTTCAGCTTCACCCCTTGCCGACTTATCAGCGATCTTCTGGCTTTCGGCGATCTGACTTGCACCTACCTCTTCAACAGCAGCGAAAATTTCTTCGCTATAGTCAACGGCGATTTCTATTTCCATAGATTCTTTTGTTCCTACAGCCTCGATTAACTCAGATTGAAGGGAAATCACATCTTTTATTGGGCCTTTAGCGAACTCAAGCCCTGCTGCAAGAACTTCTTCATCAACTTTGGGGGCACCTTCTTCGTAGTATTTCCACGACTCTGGTGTTCCTCCAGCTTCAACCATCATGACCGCTACGTCACCATCGTCAAGTAGCCGCCCGGCAACAACCATTTCAAATGTCGAGGCATCTCCCTCTTCATACGTTGGGAGCGAAATCCATTCTCCACTCTGGTCATAAGCGATACGAGCACATCCAAGTGGACCTTGGAAAGGTATATCAGAAATACACAACGCTGCAGACGCCGCATTTATTGCTGGAACATCATAAGGGTTTTCTTGATCTGCCCCAAGAACTGTTGCGACTACATGTACATCGTTCCTAAATCCTTCGGGGAACAAAGGTCGTAGGGGCCTATCAGTTAATCGGCATGCCAAAATTGCTGTTTCACTTGCTCGACCCTCTCTACGGAAAAATGAACCGGGTATTTTCCCTGCAGCATAACTTCTCTCTTCGAAGTCGACCGTGAGGGGGAAAAAATCAGTTCCAGGGCGAACATTCTTATTTGATGTTGCAGTAACAAGAACTTTGGTATTTCCTATTGAGACTACAACCGACCCATTTGCGAGACTAGCAAAAACGCCGGTCTCCAATGTTAATACTTTCTCTTCGGCGCCTATCGCGCCAGATACTGAAATGGCTTCAGCCATTTGAACTCCTTTTCAGGCATGTGCCTTTATCTTTGGCTCCGGGCATTCCGGTAGCCACCAGCTACAGAGTTCAACTTCCCAGTTGAAGCGGTCCAAATTGAAGTGGCACTCAGGCCACTTCAACTGGCAGCTGACTTGTCGCAGCGGGATTGTTTTATTAATTATTCTTTATAGTAGTTTATTTTTACTTATCTAAGGGTATCCAAGTTATTTGATAGATCGGTGCCAACCACTGACTTTGGTTTATCGTCGAAGGCCAAGCGCAGAAATTATCTTTCGGTACCGTTCAACATCATTTTTACTAACGTAATCCAGCATCCGACGACGACGACCAACCAACATGAGCAAACCTCTCCGGCTATGGTGGTCCTTTTTGTGGATCTTCAAATGCTCGGTTAGGTGCTCAATCCGATCAGTCAATAAAGCAATCTGGACTTCTGGTGATCCAGTATCTGACTCATGGAGTCGATGATTCCCAATTGTTTCATTTTTTGGTGGGAGATTAGCTGCCATCTTATTTATGTTTTCCCTTCGGGTTCTTTACCCAGCCCATTCGCCGATTCCCGAACGAAAGAGCCTTTGTTCTCAAAAAATTATTATTTTTTTGTGAACGATGGAAGGCTACCAGCGAAGTACCCAAACTACACCTGCGTATTATTTTTTCGTGAAATCAATTTCATTCAAGTAAAGACTGTGCTGCTTCAATATCGGATTCTAATTGTTTCTTTAATGACTCGATACCTTCGAACTGGCGTTCTGGTCGCAGGAAATGGGCAAACTCTACACGACCAAATTCCCCATATATGTCTTCATTGAATCCTATAAGGTGCGCTTCAAGGACAGATTCTTTTTCGTTAGTTTGAAATGTTGGACGCCGGCCGATATTTACAGCTGCCTTGTGCCTTGAACCATTTCCACGTTCATACCAACATGCATAAACACCGTCACCTGGTAAAAGCATTTCTTTCCCTATGGCAATATTTGCTGTAGGGAACCCTATTTGTCGACCACGCTCGTCTCCTTTGACGACAGTTCCTTCAATTTCGAAGTACCGTCCTAGCATTTGTGTCGCTGAACGAACGTCTCCTTGAGTTAAGAAAGTCCGAATAGCCGTGGAGGAAATAGCAACACCTGATGAAGTCAAGTCCTGAACAAGTTCTAATCCTATGGCTTCTATCCCTACCTTTGCTCCTTCTTCTTGCAAAAAGGTTAAGTTCCCTTTTCGGTTGTGCCCAAATTGGAAATCTTCACCAACTATTATCGTTTTTGCTTTAACTCCTTCGACGAAGACAGACCTGAAGAATTCATCTGCTGAAGTCATTGACCGTTCTTTGTCGAACTTAACCACGTAGACATAGTCAATCCCCTGTGATTCAAACAGCTCTATTTTTCTTTCGATTGAAGTTAGCAATTTGGGTGCATTTTCTGGGCTAGTCACTCTAGTCGGGTGCTGATCAAAAGTAATTACTACTGTGGCTAGGCCTGCATGGTCAGCTTTCTCTCGAAGTTCAGAAAGGAGTTGGCAATGGCCAAGGTGAACGCCATCGTAAACTCCTATCGTTGCAGCGGTCCCTAAAATACTCTCGGGAATGCATGACCCATCATTTATCAGATCTATCGCCATCTTGAAACAGTACCGACCCCTCGTGTGCCTTCCTATATATAAGTAAATTATTTCTAGCTAGGTATCCATAGGGATAACAACATCAGGTTTTATTGTGCCACCCTTATGTTGCTTGTACACAGCTAGCAATCGCCCTTGCCCATCAGATAATACCCAAGGTCCAGGTAAGCCCTTTAAATCAAAATGGTTCTTTGCAAATACCTTTCCAACTTGTATTGATGATACATCGCCTTGGCTCACTACGATTTGGGGGTAATCCCGAAGCCCATCGGTCATTCCGATGACCTTTATCTCTTCAATGGGGTTTGCATCAAATTCGGTCAACGACCCTACGGAATTCCTCCTTAAGTTTCCTACATGTGCGATAGTTCCTGCACCTTGGGCAATATCGGAAACAAGTGAACGAATATAAGTACCGGAGCCGCATGTTACTTCAATTTTATATACGTCTTTCTCAAGAGTCGCTTCAATCGTAAGGTCGAATATTCTTACTTGCCGTGGCTGACGTTCAATTTCTTTACCCTCTCTCGCTATTTCATATAACCGCTTACCTTCAACTTTTACTGCAGAGACCATTGGAGGAATTTGAAGTATTTCTCCCAGATAGTTCGAACCAACTTTCTGGAGGTCTTCAAGGCAAATCCCGCTTGGATCTTGGACATCCGTGACCTGACCTTCTGCATCTAACGTGGTGGTTTCTCTCCCTAGAACCATTGTTGCTGTATAGCGCTTAGGTAGATCAGTAATAAACCTGAGTAACCTCGTTGCCCTACCCACCCCAAGAATCAAAAGTCCGGTTGCAGGTGGGTCTAGTGTCCCCGAATGACCCACTTTACGCGTGTCCAGCTTCTTTCTAGTTCGAGCAACCACATCGTGGCTCGTCCAACCCGGCTCTTTATCGACAACAACAAAACCGTTTCTTAACGGACTTGCGTCATTCACCTTCTGGCTCCGCAATATCTAGTTCCGCGAGGATTTGGTCTATACGGTTTCCACTTTCAATAGAGGGGTCAATCTGAAAAACGAGGTCCGGTACTCGTCGGATGCGCGCTGATTGTCCTATAGCTCTCCTGAATCGACCTCGATACTCCGTAATCGCCTTGATCAATTCTTCTTCATCATCCTCCAGTAATGACAAGAACACGCGAGCTTTGGTCAATTCATTATCTACTTCCACGGAAACTACACTTACCCAGCCGAGTCGATCATCTTCAATCCGTTCGAGTTCCTCCGCAATTATTTCTCGAAGAAGTTCATTTAATCTCGCGCTCCGTTGATATTCGCGAGTTCTATTTGAGCGTCGCCTAGCCATATCAACAGGCCTTGTTCGCGAACAAGCTTTCGGGCAGTTCTATTTCACGTTGGTGCAATCTCACGCTCATCGTAAGTCTCTATAATGTCTCTATCTTTCAGATCTTGGAAATCTGACAAGCCAATTCCGCATTCGTATCCTGAAGCCACCTCTTGAACGTCTTCTTTGAATCTCCTCAAGGAAGAAACCTCACCTTTCCAGATAATCGCTCCATCACGAAGGAAGCGTACTTTTGAGCCACGAGTTATTTTTCCATCGAGTACATGGCATCCGGCTATAGCGCCCACTCGTGGAATCTTGTATATCTCACGGACTTCTGCTTCACCCGTGACAATTTCTTCATACTCAGGAACTAACATGCCGACCATCGCTGATTCTATGTCTTCCAAAAGTTTGTAGATTATCTCATAGTTACGTATCTCTACGCCTTCATGGTCTGCCATTTCCCGCGCTTTTCTATCTGGGCGCACATTGAAACCCAAGACCGTTGCATTAGATGTTGCAGCTAATTGAACATCGTTTTCTGTTATCGCCCCTACACCCGAATGCACAAAAGCTATGTTTACTTCTTCTCGCTCGAGTTTTTTAAGGCTCTCACTGACTGCTTCTAACGACCCATTAACATCTGCTTTCAGGATTAAGTTGAGCGTGGCCTTTTCTCCTGCACTGATTTGACTAAAGAGATCTTCTAGGCGCCCGCCTGTTAATCCCGTCGAAGAGTCACGACCTATGGAAGCTACACGTTGGAAATGCTCTCTAGTTTCGGCGACATCTCTTGCTGTCCGTTCATCAGGAGCGACGATAAAATCGTCTCCTGCAACAGCAACATCAGAAAGGCCTAGAACTTGAACTGGAGATGATGGCCCTGCTGTATCTACTTGTTCCCCAGAGTCGGAAACCAAAGCTCTCACTCGGCCCCATGATGAGCCCGCAACTAGTGGTTCGCCAACTTTTATGGTTCCTCTTTGGACGAGGACTGTTGCTACGGGACCTCGCCCGATATCTAGATGCGACTCCAGCACCACGCCCTTCCCACGGCCATCGCCTGAAGCCCGAAGATCTTCAACTTCTGCTACCAACAGCAAGTTCTCTAATAAGTCCTCTATCCCTGTATTTTCTAGAGCAGAGATCTCCACAACAATCGTATCGCCACCCCATGCCTCAGGAACTAGCTCTCGTTCCGCTAGTTCCGCCAAAACTCTTTGAGGATCCGCGCTTTCTAAATCAATCTTGTTTACGGCTACGACGATTGGGACTTCGGCAGCTCTTGCATGATTAATTGCCTCAACTGTCTGAGGCATCACTCCATCATCTGCCGCTACCACTAGAACGACAATATCTGTAACATTCGCTCCTCTCGCTCGCATAGCCGTAAAAGCTGCGTGGCCCGGGGTATCCAAGAACGTCAGAATGGTGTCATCGCGTTCTATTTGATAGGCGCCAATATGTTGAGTAATCCCTCCTGCTTCACCACCGATAACGTTAGAATTCCTAATCTGATCCAATAATTTGGTTTTCCCATGATCAACATGTCCCATAACAGTTATAACTGGCGGGCGGCTGGGCCATTCTTCAGATGTCTCATCTTCTTGCTCAATTTCAAGTTTTTTCTGCAACTCTACTTCGTGTTCTTCACCTGGGTCTACTAATCGAACCTCTGCCCCAATCTCCGCCGCGAAAACTTCGATCATTTCATCACTTAAAGATTGTGTCGCTGTTACCATTTCGCCTTGTTCCATTAAGTACCGGACAACATCCGCGGTGGTCCTATTCAATTTAGGCGCTACGTCTATTGGTGAAGACGCTCTCTCTATAACTATTTCACCTTCTGGAACAGGCGCATCCTCTGGCGTATACGCCGGAGCGTCCATGGGTTGGAGTTCTTCTTGTCGTCGGCGACGTCTACTCTTTTTCTTCCGCTGGGGTCTCTGAGGATGTCCTCCAGGTCGTCCGGTAGAACGTCCGCCTCCCGGTTTCCCTGCGGAAGGCCCTGAAGGGCCCGAAGGAGGAAACCCTGAATCCCGTGCAGGTCGGCCAGTAGTGTCCGCCGATGGTCGTCTTCCTGACGGGCGTCCTTGAATGTTCGCATTATTCCTATCATTCTGACGAGGACGATATGTGGGAGCACCGCGATCGCTTCGTTCCTTTACTCTCCCGCCTTTCCCTGGTGGAGGAGGTATGGGTTTCCCAGAAGCTGACCGGGGAGATGGTGGCGGAGGAATACTTTTCCCAGAGGAAGAAAGAGGAGGAGGCTCAGTTGTCTCCTGTTTGGTCTTACTAGGGGAACTACTTTCCGAAGTAGGCTGTTCTTCTGTCTTCTTAGTTGGTTTCGGAGAAGATTCTTTCTCTCTGGGGCCACCTGTATCTGCGGGTTTAGATGGGCTGGATTTTTTCGAGCTGATGATTTGTGAGGCAGGCTCGATGTCTGATTTTGCAGGCTTCGTCGAGGTTTGAGTCTTTTTCTTAGGCGGTTTTTTGGAACTTACAGGATTCGCAGGTTTACTTTGCTCTGCGGAAGTCTTTTTTGATTCAGCTGGTTTCTTCTTTTCTTGAGAAGGCTCAGATGATTTGCTTCTAGTAAGACCATCAGATTCAGCTTTTTTACGAACTCGATCTGCTTGAGCTTCGACAAGGCTCGAGGAGTGACTTTTAGCGTCTACTCCAAGAGATTCGCATAAAGCGATGACCTCTTTATTCGTGATGTCTAACTCTCGAGCGAGTTCATAAATTCTTACTTTTGCTGACAAGTTTTTTTTCTA
>CAJWET010000083.1 GCA_913031515.1 uncultured Acidimicrobiaceae bacterium
GCATATCAATGATCGAATCAATGGCTACTCCCGCCATACCTACATCTCCACTTACTCTCGGATTGTCAGAGTCGTAACCGCGATGTGTAGCTAAATCAAACGCAATAGATAAGGCTTTTTGGCCAGCAGCAAGATTCCTGCGATAAAACGCGTTCGATTCCTCTGCTGTAGAGAATCCCGCATATTGTCGAATCGTCCAAGGTTGATTCACATACATTGTTGGATACGGACCTCGAAGGTACGGTTCAAATCCAGGGTATGAGTCAGGGAAATCAAGTGAATTCCTGTCGTTTGCACCATACAACGGTCGAACAGGTATTCCCTCTGGCGTATCCCAAATGCGGTCATGGACTTTCAAGCCGGTTTCCGTTTCATAGGACCGCTCCCATTCCGCAAAACTTCGGCTCTTCAGATTTGGTCGAAAAGGGATTGATGAAAAATCCGGAATCACAATACACCCTTTCGTCGATAATTCATCTGATACATGATCTACTCGAATCCTTCAGTTAAACGGTACAGCGGAAGTGGATCTATCTCTTCTTGAAAGGCACTGCCAACCGCCTCGGGGTACAGATCTCGGTTTAAGGGTTTTTCTTCTTGTGAAGCAAATTTGTTAACTCCCACAATGACTTTTTCGCTTCCCGAGATTCTTCGTTCGGTCTCTACTCTCGTTGTTTGGATGTGGCTCTGCAAAATTCCATCTCTGAGTTCATTCAGGATCCCGCCGTTCTTTTCAATACCTTGAAATCTCTCCCACGCCAACTTAGAAAGTTGATCAGTTAAAGATTCGACATACCATGATCCCCCAACGGGATCGATAACCCGATGGATATTCGCTTCTTCCATCAGTACTAAGTGGGTATTTCGCGCCAACCTCATGCCGAAGTCATCGGGAACACCCATACCACTGTCAAAAGGAGCGACTGTAACAATATCTGCTCCTCCTATGGCGGCAGCAAAGCACCCTACGGTTGTTCGAAGTAGGTTAACCCAAGGGTCAATTTTTGAAATCACAGATAGCGAGGTTGATGCCTGAATCTTTACTGGAACCTCATCGATTCCACATGATTCTCCCACACATCTCCATATTTCGCGGAAAGCTCGAATTTTTGCAATATCGAGGAATTGGTCTGTGCCAACAGCAACTACTAGAAGTATTTGACGGAAGGCATCTTCAATATCAACACCTGAATCGCTCAATGCTCGTAAATAAGTTAATCCTGTGGATGCCATTGCAGCTAATTCCGTCACGGGGTCAGCTCCAGCATGGGCATATGGTGTTCCATCTAATCGAACTGTTGTGACATGCTCGTATTCTTTCGCAACGGAGGCTGCCAAATCCCCTACTCGGGTAAGCGATTCATTTATTCCGCCACTAATCCCACCTTGGGTAGCAAATCGACCTATAGGGTCACAGCTCAAATCTGCCAGGAGCTCTGCGCTTTCGATATTGCGACTGTTCGCGTATGCAAGAAAGTTTCTAGCGACCGCTACATTGTCATCTGGTCCAATAGGTGCAATAGCAGCGATATCCATTAAAACACCTGCCAGAATTCCTGAGAATTCTTCTTGTTCGACGGCTCCAACTCTCAGTTCAATGCTATTCACTCCCTTCTCTAGGTCGGTCAATATCGCCCGATTAGTTTGTGCTAGAGAGGTTAACCAGTGTTTTTGGCGGATCTCCCAGCCATTGAGAAGTCCAGAAATATTCGATGCTCGCCTTCCCATGCCGGTACTTGGAAGTGAGACAGTATCGATAGAATCCGGCTGGCTAGTTAGGTCATCGCTCGTATATAAAGGATTGATCCGGAGACCACCAAGAAGTTCCGTTACCAGTGTTTCATCAAAGCCGCTATCATCTAAAACCCTACTTGCTGCTTCTAACCAATCCTGATGCGTAGCAAGACTGTCGCGGTCAACAAAATCCATTATGCCTTCATCCATGCTTCAACAATAGGCGATTGCGTGCCGATCGGTGGTGTGTTTAAGAAGTTAGCTTCCCTTGAAGGAACCCGTTAAACCTTATGAAAATAAGCTATGTGACTTCCATCACAAGTGACGAAAGACACGTATCTTTCTTGCATATTCTCGGAAGAAATGGAGCAGAATTGGAATTGGAATTGGAATTGAAATTGAAATTGGAAATTGGAAATTGTTCTCCATGTATTTCATTAAGAATAAGAGGAAATAGAATGTTTAAAAAAGAACCGCATTACCTTCAGTACAGTGATTTTGCGTTTGCCGAAAACGCAAACATTGCCGAACTGGAAGTCTTAAGTAGATTAAGTACGAGAATAGATGTTAAAGAAGGCAGTATCCTAATGAGGGAAGGCGCCTTTGGGAACGAAGTTCTGCTACTCGTCAAGGGACAACTCCTAATAGAACGTGATGGCGAGCTTATAGCTTCTGCTTCCCCGGGAGCTGTCGTGGGTGAACGGGCAGTGATTCTCAATGAACCACGTGGAGCAACTGTTCGAGTTGCAAAGGATTCTACGATTCTGGCTATGACAAGAAGCGAATTCAACACGCTCCTTGCTGAATGTCCAAGTATCGCCCGGAATATTCTGGAAGAAGCGCTTGCTCGCACCACGAGTTAATTAGATTGAAAAAAAACCATTCGCCTGTTGACTTTCAACAAGCAACACTCAGATAATGCAGCAACTTCGAACACAATTCTTCATAAAAACTATCTCGCTGAAACTCAAGTTAGTGTTTAAAGCCGCGTTGCCAGCGACAAAACATATCCTGTTCAGGACATACAGTAATGTTCTCAATTTTGGTCTCGGGAGGAGAATTAATTTCTCCGCTATAAAGAAAGTTCATGTTCCGACTACTGGAGCAAGAGTCTTCTTGAACATTTTTGGGGGGTTCGTAATTTCGATGGGAGCAACGATGGTGATGCTGGCTGATTTGGGTGCAACAACTACGGACGTGCTACTAACCGGCTTGAGCAAGAGTACAGGCATTTCAATTGCTAGCTCTTCCTTTGCCTTTCTGGGCTTCTTGTTTGTGATTATGATTTTCATTCGTTCCAGAATAGGGATTGGGACAATACTGGTTCCTCTCTCTGTTTCGTCAACATTCACATTCTCTTTCCTTCTCATACCACAACCTCATAGTCTGAGTGCACAATTGCTTTACTTTCTCATCGGTCTATTTGTTATTGCTACTGGCGTAGGGATAGGGGCTAGTGCCGGAATCGGGATGGGGGCATATGAGTCGCTTTGCAGCCGAATGTCCGAGTTGTTTGGATGGCACCCTCAAATGGTCAGACTGATATGGGAATGCATTGTTCTCGTAGCAGGTATATCTGCCGGAGGTGCTTTTGGGCCAGGGACGATAATCGCTGCATTCGCCACAGGATGGATTCTGCAATACATGAACGTCGCAATTGGTGATTATCTTCTAGGACGAAGAATCCGGACAAATTGCGAACGGCCACTGGCTAGAGGCTACTCTTATGACCGCTGAGATAAACCTCGATTAGACCCAATCGACTTGGAGGAAAAATGAGTGCGAAACCACTTCAAGGGAAAGTAGCTGTAGTTACAGGTTCAAGCCGAGGAATAGGGAGGGGCATAGCTATCGGATTGGGAGAAATGGGAGCCACCGTATATATAACTGGAAGGTCTTCCGGAACCGGCCCGTTAACAATTGACTCAACTGCTGAACTAGTCAATGAAGCCGGTGGAGAAGGTATACCAGTTTTAGTTGATTTGGCACACGATGAGCAGATAGAGGCTTTATATGAGAAGATACGCGACTCTCATGGGCGACTCGATATTCACGTAAATAACGCCTTCACAATACCTAACCCACCAGTATGGGGTGGGAAATTTTGGGAGCACCCTATTCAAATCTGGGATGATCAAGTCGGTATTGGGTTAAGATCTGCATACGTGGCAAGCGTGCATGCCGTACGGTTGATGATGAAACAAGCTGATTCGCTTCGCTTTCTGGCAAACATTTCATCAAGCGGATCGGAACGCTATACCTTAAGTGCGAGTTACGGGATTGCCAAGATGGGAACGGATAGATTAACACGGGATTTCGCTGTTGAAGGAAAAGAGGACGGATTGTGCGTGATTGGGCTTTGGCCAAGTCAAGTACTCACAGAATTCATATTGGAAAGTATCGAAAAGGGTGACATCGAACTTGACGAAGAGAATTCTGAAACGCCACTGTACACGGGGCGTGTTATCGCTGCTCTAGCAAATGACCCAGATCGGTATTCGAGAAATGGACAAGTCCTCACGACCGCTGAATTAGCTCTTCACTACGACCTAGTCGATGAACGGGGGAAGCAGCCAAAAGGAAAGAGAAATCCAACGATGTACCGTGAGACTATCTAACTCCCAGCAACTGAATAGTATCTGAAAGGTAGCAAAAAGATTAGTGAGTATCTAAGGATGGAGAAGACTGATCTGAAACTTCCACAAGTCTCTTAGGTGGAGAATGTTCTCCAGGCTTACGGCTTCGTACGATACATGATTGGCTTCCTATCGCACACAACGCTCCCTCAATGGACCATATATGGATAACGCCATGGCCAAACCCGTTTGATATCGCATCAACACGGATATCTAGCAAGTACCACTCACTTGGGACGGCCTGAATAACTCGAAGAGTGTTATCTAAACTAGTTGATCCAGCTTGCCCATTTTGGGTAAAACTAATACCCATCGGTACATAGTCTCCTAAAACCGCAAAAGACGCAGCTGATGGTTCTAGCAATTCTGGCATTCTACTCCACACAGCTATGCGGCCGGGTTCAAGTTCAGAAGGCTCTTTAGCCCCTGCCGGCAATGCCCATCTCTGTTCGATACGAGAATCAAGAGAATCATGGACGTCAGAAAATCGCTCTCGAAGCGGACATTTCTCTGGCTGTTCAACGTCGGGGGGACTCCCGTATGTAGTGTCTTGTGGGAACGTCCGAGACCCAAGTGCAGCGTTAACTGTTATGATTTCTGTTCCACCAACATGTCCAACAGCTCTGGCTTGTGTAGTCTTCTGACCGTGAACAGCAAGGGTTACATCGATGTCGACAATTGTCCCAACTTGGGCAAACGACAAATACTGTGCTGTAGCCCAAACTAACGGCCTACCACTTGTCCCTTCCATCGCAGCTATAGCTGCACCAAGGCCACTTCCACCAAACATTGCCCTGTGTCCAGTAGATATACCCCGAGACACGGGGAGGTGCCATCGATGGAGGTTATGTGATGGTTCTAGCCCTAACCAGTTTCTTGCATCCACACCTTTGACAATATCGGAAAGAGTGAAGAAGAAAGCATTAATTAAAGAATCTACGTATTGATTCCGCTACTCTTCCTGGATCTTCCATTGGAGCGAAATGGGTTAGACCGGAAAATGATTCATATGCCCCATTCGGTAGTGCTTTGGCTATATCCGGTGCGATCAAAGCTGGCCCCTGCTGATCACTACTCCCGACTATTCTCGAATCCACCTTCACTAACGGAAGAGCACCGAAAAGACCTGTTGCGGAGTTCTCAAAAACTTGTGCTTCAGTCTCTCCACGGCACTTCAAGATAACGCCACCTTCTTTATGGTCCACGAACCCGTAATCAACATAGGACCGCAATGCACCTGAATCAACGCTAGAGAACGGTGGTCGAGACGCATACCGATTAAACGCCTCATCACGGGATCGGAACCGTTCTCTTCGTTTCCTAGCCGAAACAGCAAGGTCGCTATCCCAGGGGATTTTTTCTGCGAGCGGACCAATAGGTATCACGATTGGCTCAAACAACCACAATGACTCAAAAACTTCCTGTCGTTCACGTTCTGCCAAGAGCAAACTGGTTCCTCCCATGCTGTGACCGACACCAAATACTTTTCCAAAATTAAAATGATCGACTACCGAAAGAAGATCCTCACCCATCCCAGACCAATTCATGGAAGTTCCCGTTGGGGTTTGGGTATCCCCATGCCCTCGAAAATCCAAAGAAATGCAATGGTAGTCTTTTAACAATGCGGAACAGACAAGATCCCAATATCTTCCATGGAACCCTGTGGCATGACAAAAAATAATTGGTGGCCCGTCGCCACCATAATCATGAGCAACGACTAGAACGCCATCAGTAGATGGGATCCATACCTGTCTCGGATTTCCCCGCATTCTCTATTCCGGCCCATAACAACGCGAACTACACATTGGGGAAAGTCTAGTTCGGCTTAGCCATTCGCTGCAGTGCGATGACGACGTAATCCAATCACAGGCGTAGTTGGGGCGAATCCAGCCTCTGCACGTTCAATCTCAGACTCCCCGCCCCAGAAACCAAGTTCCCTCTGAGTTCGAGCGTAATCTTGACACTGAAGGAGAACATTGCACTCCAAACAGATCTTTCGTGCGCGCGTTTCACGGCGGTCACGAGCTGCGGGTCGTTCACCAGGTGGTGGGAAAAAAAGTCGAGGCTTACCTTGACATCCAGCATTCTCCATCCACCAAGGACGAACAGAGGGGGGAGATTGAACATCAATTGCTGTCATTAACTTTTACTCCAATGAGTTGATGTACTCAGTAATTTATGACCTAGATGACGATTTGTCACTATCTCGTCGATAAATACTTACGATAGCTATATCACTTAAATCGATAACGTTATTCTTTGAATTAAGTTTCCACATCTATTGCAACCTTTATAACTCCATTATGTCGGTCTCGAGCTCTATCGAATGCTTCAGGAGCACCATCAAGTGGGTATCTGTGAGTGACTAGCGACTCTCCCAGTTCTGAAGAATTGGCAAGGACTGACATCGCTAAATCAAAGTCTCTTGGACCAGTTGTATGTCCATAAGTAATAGAAGGAATGAGCGAGACTTCCTTCATCCCCATTGTCAGCGCAGGAATCTCAACAGGGTTCCAATAAGTTGAAGGTATCCCGACAACACCACCCTTCTGACATTTTTCTACTGCACGTGCAAGTGCACTACTTGTTCCAGCAGCTTCAATGACAATCTGGGCTGGCTGGTCAGAAGGCTCCAAAGCCCCTAACCGAATACCAGCTTCAAGTTGGTGAGAGTGACGAGATTCGAGCTCAACCGTCGCCCCCATATAAATTGCCACTGCAACACAACAAAGTCCTATGGTTCCCGCCCCAATAACACAAACACGATCACCTTTGGTAACCCCAACCCTCCCAA
>CAJWET010000084.1 GCA_913031515.1 uncultured Acidimicrobiaceae bacterium
TTCGAGACAACAGAGGACAAGGTTAGATTATGCGTTGTCGGTGGCTTCATCCAGAAGTGGAAAGCGCTTTCATAGGCTAGTTTGGATATTTTTAACGCACTTATTCGGGCGTTTCTACTGCAAAGTTGTCGGAATAGATAGCGAATACCTTGATACTTCCGGGCCGCTCATTGTCGCTCCAGTTCACCGTTCAAATCTAGATGCCCCATTGCTTGTCACACTGACACAAAGAAGGTTGAATTTTTTAAGTAAAGAGTCGTTATTTTCACCGAAACCAGTGGGATGGTTTATTTCTGCTCTTGGGGGAATCCCGATTTCGAGAGGCACCGGCGATCGTGAAGCTTTGAAAGCAGCGCAAACACTTCTAGAAAAGGGAGAGTCCATTGTCGTGTTTCCAGAAGGAACCCGGCAAATAGGCAATAAAGTCGGCGAGGTTTTCGATGGAGCAGCTTTTTTAGCAGCTCGAACAGGTGCGAAAATCGTTCCAGTTGGTATCGCAGGAACAGAGCAAGCTCTCCCTTCAGGCGCGAAGTTTCCGAAACGTGCACGGGTGTGTTATGTGGTGGGAGAGCCGATGGAACTATCTAACCCTCAAGGTGGGCGAGTTACTGCCCCGCTGCGCAAAGACTTTAGTGAGAAACTAGCTTTACGCTTGCAAGATGTTTTTGACGAAGCAATTGTTCGAAATAATAGTTAAATCTTTAGGCTGTGTACCCTCCATCAATATTTAGGATTTGACCACTTATATAGTTCGCCCGTTTGGACGCTAGGAAACATACTGCTTCTGCTACATCATTGGCTTTCCCAAAGCGTTGAAGGGGGATATTCCCTAATGCAATGTCGAGATCTTTCTGGCTGTACTCACCTCGGGAGATAAGTTCTTCAGCCATTCCTTCCGAAAGCATCCCGGGTCCGACAGCATTCGCCCGAACTCCGAACTTTCCTTCTTCGGCTGCAATCCCACGAACAAGCATCTCAACTGCTGCCTTCGGACTCGCCGACAATCCATCTCGAACGGGATACCGGTCAGTTGCCGCCGTAGTAACGGCTACGATGCTTCCTTGACAGTCGCGCAAAAGTGGTAGAGCCGCATGAACCGTATTGAAAAATCCATTTATTTCTAATTCCACATGTTCTTGGAAGACAGAAGGGGATACCTTTGAAAGATGCATCTGCGGAATGGGAGGTCCGACTGTATGGACAAGCGTGTGAATTCCTCCCTGATCTCGAAAAGAATTGATGAAAGCAGAAATCGCGTCAGCATCACGTAAGTCGAGAGATTGAGATGCAGAGGTCTTCCCCCGAGATCCAAGATTATCTTCGAGCTTCTGGGCTGCTTCTTCGTTTTGGAAGAAGGTAAAGGCAACTTTACTTCCTCGCTCCGCTAATAATTGACAGATGGCTGAGCCAATTCCTCCGGTTCCACCCGTGACTAAAGCACAACCTGCCAAATTTTCAAAATCCACTCTCTGCACTCCTTACGGCTTTTGTAAACCTATATGTAGATTGGCACATCTTTGTCTCTGGTGGAATTTATGGCAAGAGTTCATAGGAAAGAATATGTCTTGAAACTTACAAAATATACAAAGAAGAAACAAAGTAGATGAAATTTGTGTTGTCCATGTACGAAAAGTCAATAAATCCTCTAACGTTGCGAGTGTGAAGGCCCTTATATTCGAACGAAAAGAATTACGCTATGCAGCGGCAACTATCGGTTCACGCGTCACACCAGGTATCGGATCACAAGTTGGACCTCTTCGGTTAAAGGACATTGATCCTCCCGAAATAGTGGAAGACGGTTGGGTTCGGGTCTTTCCTTTGCTTTCTGGAATTTGTGGCAGCGACCTCGCTACCGTTGATGGCAAGTCGAGCCGGTATTTTGAACCTCTCATTTCGTTTCCTTTTGTCCCAGGGCATGAAGTTGTCGGTGAGCTCGAAGATGGTACGCGTATAGCTCTTGAACCAGTCTTAGGGCCAGAGAGCAGAGGAGAAGAACCAGCATTCGAAGGCGCATCTCCGGGAGATGGTGACGACTACGGTTATTTACTTAGTGGATCGATAGGAGATGGTATTCAAATCGGTTATTGCGCAGGGACGGGGGGTGGATGGAGCACAGAATTAATTGCTCATGAATCGCAAATTCATAAAGTACCTGAAGATATCTCCGATGAAGGGGCAGTAATCCTCGAACCAGCAGCTGGAGGCGTCCATACCGCCCTTAAGGCAAAGGTTCAATCCGGTGACGTTGTAGTTGTTCAAGGATCGGGGACCATGGGGCTTTGCAGCATTGCTGCAATTCGACAATTCACTGAAGCAGAAATAATCATTGCTGCAGCAAAATATCCAATTCAGCGTTCACTTGCTGAAGAATTCGGAGCTGATATTGTCGTCGAGCCTAACGAATTAAAACGGGCTGTCCGTCAGGTGACGGGTTGTAAGATGATCGGCAACGCGTTGTCTGGTGGGAGCAATGTCACAATTGATGCAGTCGGTAGTGCTTCTTCTATTCAGACTTCTTTGGAGATCACGAAGCCGCGAGGTCGCTTGGTAATGCTTGGAATGCCCGTAGTCGCGAAGGTCGACCTGACTCCTCTATGGCATCGTGAAATTGAAATGGTTGGATCCTACACGTATGGAACTGAGGTTCTTCCTGACGGGACAGTGACCAATAGTTATGATTTAGCTTTTAAATTGGTTCGGGATATGGAGTTAGAGAAACTCGTAACGGACTTATACCCGCTTGATAGGTATAAACAGGCTATTCGCCATGCCGCTGAAGCGGGTCCGCTGGGGGCAATCAAAGTTGTGTTTGACTTGCGTGGAGAAAAACGTTAAATATTCCCGTCATGGTGATTCCTGCTTCGGAGGTCGGTAGAAGATACTCAAAAGGCTTACAGCTGCGGCTACTCCTCCTCCTGCCGAAATGATCAAACCCGTATATCCGTCGAGATTGTCTGCCCATCCAAGTCCATGATCAATGGACCATTCTCCTGGCCCGAGCATGGCGACAGTAACTGCTCCTATTGCTAGAACGAAGACATATTCCCACCCCTCATTGAGAATCATGAATCCGTTTTTACTATGAACAGTCCAATACGCCACCGACATGAGGCCAACAAAACCAAGAGCAGCAAATGAGGTAAGAAACCCGGCTGCAAGAAATAATCCAGATCCGATTTCGCCACATGCGGCAAAATACGCATGAATTTTTCCTGGTCGCATCCCCATACTGTCAAACCACCGACCGGTTCCTTCGATCTTCCCCCCTTTGAAGAACTTGTTATACCCATGTGCGGCAAGGGTAAGTCCTAGAGAAATCCGGAGGATAGTTAATGCCAAGTCTATTTCCATAGTCATTCACTACTTTCTGGTTGACTGAAACGTGTCTTAAAAGATTGCCACATTTCGGACATAAATGCTTGTTCAGGCGCCCCTATCCAGTCTGATATGGAGAAATTTGCTGTTTGTAGCTTCTTAAGACTTCGAGAAGACGTATCTGTGGTTTGGATCGAGCACAACACTCAAGTTCTCCCTCTACGATAGAACTGTGTTCGTTACGATCCTAAGTATTATCGGAGCCGTTATTGCTAGTTACGCCATTTTCCGAATTGGGATGAGTATCTTTCGCATGATTGCTACACCATTACCCGAGCCACCTCCCGCTGGCGAATTACGAAAGGTCAAGTTGAACTATTCATGTTCTTTGTGTGGGAGTGAGGTAAGGATGACTGTAGCTACTGCAGAGAATCCTGAACCACCGAGGCATTGTATGGCAGAGATGGATTTGATTTCTGAAGAATAATCTACTTATCTCAAATCTCATCAGATTTATTTCACTTGAGTCTTTTTGAGGATGTTGTGGACTATGTTGTTTGTGTGAGTGATGTTTGACATGCGGAAATAGTAAGTTTTCCACAGGGTGTGAGTAAAAATGGGGATAATTACACTTATGTAACTTGTGGCTTAGTTAAGGTTTTTTAACAAATATTTCTGCTAATGCAATTGGGTAGCTGTAATGATCCCTGCAAGCACCATCCCCAACCCACCAAGAAGGTACCAATTATTTGTACCACCGGGAAGAAGGTCAACGTAATTCACAATAATCATCAACGTCCCCAAACCAAGTAAAGAAAACATAGTCGGGGCTACCCATCGAGCACTGATCTTCTTTGAGGATATATACCCCATGGAAGTAGCTCCCGATGGGGGAAGATTAGATGGACGTGTTCCCTTCGCAGTAACTCGACTGCTACTTTTCCTGTCTTTCGGAGGTTTACCCATGGGTTTAATGATAGAAGAAGAGGACCAGAAATGTTATTTCCCGACATATTTCCTTGAGGATCCACTACCCTCGCATTAATGGCTCCTCAAGTACTAGTTATCGACAATTATGACTCATTTGTCTATATTCTCGTTCAATACCTTGGCGAATTGGGTGTTGAGCCTTTGGTTGTGAGACATGACAAGATCTCCCTAGATGAGGCGGAGGACATGAACCCCGAAAGGATCTTAATTAGTCCTGGCCCGGGTGCTCCTGATGCTGCTGGCATTTCAAATGCACTTGTTGATCATTTTAAGGAGAAATGCCCAATTCTGGGAGTGTGTCTTGGCCTACAATGCATCGGACAAGTTTTTGGTGGTCAGATAGTCCGGTCGCCAGAAGTAATGCATGGGAAAACGTCCGACATCCATCATGATGGACTAGGAGTTTTTCATGCTCTTCCGAACCCGTTTCAAGCTACTCGTTACCATTCTTTAATTGTTGAAGCCGAGTCTCTTCCAAGCGAACTTGAAATATCAGCAGAATCAAATGATGGGCTCATAATGGGATTGCGACACACTCAATACCCTATTGAGGGAGTTCAATTTCATCCAGAATCAATTCTCACAGAGAATGGTTTAGCTTTAATGCAGAACTTCTTAGCTTAAACGAAAGATATTTTCCCTAACCTATGGCGTAGGCGTCGGCGTCGGTTCAGGTTCAGGCGTAGGCGTCGGTTCAGGCTCTGGTTCAGGCGTAGGCGTCGGTTCAGGCTCTGGTTCTGGTTCAGGTGTAGGCGTCGGTTCAGTAGCGACCCCTATGCATATGGATACAATGCTTTCCGGTTCAACGTCGGTTCCCGCTTCCGGATTTTGAGTAACAACTCTTCCAACGCTTGGAGACTCAGGGTCAACTTCACAATCACTTGGAGGGTCAACAAATAGCCCCTGATTATCTAATAAAACCGCAGCCGCTTCTGCTGTTTGTCCAATAACAAATGGGACCGTGACTGTGGACGGACCAACAGATACTTGAACAGTTACAACTCCTTCAAGACTGTGATCGGTTCCCGCTTCCGGAGTTAGAGAAATGACCCGACCAGCTTCTACTTCAGAATCATCTACTTCTTCAACAACGACTGTCCAGCCTGTATCAGTAAGTTCATTCACCGCGTCCTCTGAATCTCTTCCAACAAGATTCGGGATGATATCGCTGATCCTTCCATCGGAAACTCGGATAACGATCACATTGTTTGGCTCCATTGCTGACCCTGCCTCAGGTTCTTGTTCGGCAACTACACCAAAATCGTAATCATTAGTTTTTATCGTATAGATTTCAATATTTTGGAAGCCTTCATTCTGCAAACGGTTGAGTGCTTCTTCTTGGGTCAGTCCTACAGCAACCGGAACTTGTTTTGCTTCAGGTCCGACACTAACTACGAGATCCACTGCTTCACCAGGTTCGATTTCTGATCCTGGTTCTGGGTTCTGGCTAAGGATCCTGTCGGAAGGCACATCTGTTCTAATTTCTGTTGTTAAACGTCCAACTTCTAGACCTCGGGCTTGCAAGAGAGCGACTGCTTGATCTCGCCCAAGATCAACAACAAATGGAACGATCACTGCATCAGAAGTGACTGCCCCAGGTGTTCCAGCTTGAACCGGTACCGGATCAGGATCAGAGGAATCCCCGATTGCGTTTACCAAGATAATAACGAGAGCAACTAGGGCTACGAGAAGGCCAACTGTGAGAAACCCCCAAAGCCAAATGCGGCGATCGTGCCGTTCATACGGATCAAAGTACTGAGGAGGGTATGGTGGCCCTGGATAATTTGGATCCCTTACTCCAGTCTCACTTTGGATCGGGTTCACTTGTGTGGTGGCGGCTTCGACTGGGTTGGCGACGGGTTGTACTGGAGCTGTCTCCTCAGAAAGACCTTCGGGGCCTAATGAATGCCAGCCCGAAAGGAATTTTTCAAGGTCGGATTGGAGCTCTTCAGCGCCACCATATCTTTGATCCGGCTCTTTGTTTAATAGTTTCGCAGTGATTGCTTGAAGGGCATCGGCGACGCCGGGACGCTTCGCCGAGATAAGTTCTGGTTGCTCTTGCACATGTTTATATGCAATAGCGACCGGGCTATCTCCGCTAAATGGTGGAGTCCCTGTGAGCATTTCATACATAACGATCCCAAGTGAGTACAAGTCACTGCGTCCGTCAAGAGGTTTTCCTTGTGCCTGCTCGGGAGAGAAGTAGGTCGCTGTTCCCATAACAGCCCCTGTTTGGGTCAAATTGGCTTGTCCATTCCCTGAAATAGCTGTTGCTATTCCGAAATCAGCAACTTTTATTTGACCAGAGTTCGACACAATCACATTCCCCGACTTCATGTCTCTGTGCACTACGTCGTTCTTGTGAGCAAATCCGAGGGCTGCTGCTATCTCTTTCGTTATTTCTGCCGCTTGAATAGCTGGCAATGGTCCGTCAGTGCGGATAACTTCTGAAAGGCTTCTTCCTTCAACATATTCCATGATAATGAACAAGCCATCTTTTCGTTCCTGAAAATCAATTAGCTTAACAACATTAGGATGATCTAACTTTGAATGTATTTTAGCTTCTGTTCTAAATCGTTTTTTAAAACTTTCATCATTAACAAGATGACTGTGTAAAGATTTTATAGCAACTTTAGTCTCTAAGACTTTATGTTCAGCAAGGTATACATCTCCCATGCCTCCAGAACCAATCTTT
>CAJWET010000085.1 GCA_913031515.1 uncultured Acidimicrobiaceae bacterium
ATCCGCGCTACACCGTACCCTCGGTCTCCCAGCAATCAATGCAGATGACCAAACTCGAAAACAAGTAGGAGTATTAGTAGGAAGAGCTGTAGCTTCTGTAGCGAATCTCCTTGACCTCCAGTTAGCGGTAGTTTCTGGTTCGGTAGCTTTGGGGTTTGGTGACGTGTTTTTTGATGCTGCTCAAAAGACGATAGATCAACTTTCGAAAATCGAACACGCATTAGGAACGAGAATTGTCCCCAGTGAGCTAGCAGAAGATGGCCCTTTGATAGGAGCTGGAGCTGTTGGTTGGCGGGCTCTCGGCAAGATTACCCTGTAAACCAAATACCGCCTGAAATAATACTAATCGTCTCTTTTGTCCCGAAGAAACGCCTCTAGTTCCGCGGCTAAATCATCGCCGGTCGGTAAAATCTCACTCTCATCTACGCGCTGTTCCAATTGCTGAACGTAATTTGACATTTCCTCATCATTCGAAACTGCAAGGTCTATTCGATTCCTCCAGTCATTCGCATCTTGATCTAAGTCCCCATGAAGCGTCTTTACTCCAGTAACGAGCTCTAATCGGGATAACAATGATCTTGTCGCTTCAGGATTTGGTGGATTGGGGACATAATGGGGAACCGAGACACGCAGGGATATCACTGGCATTCCCGCTTTGTCAAGTTGGTCATGGAGAGCGCCAACAAGTCCAGTCGGCCCCTCATAGGTAGGGCGGCCCAGACCTAGGCGGTCAGCAGTAGCAGGATCGGCTGCACTTCCTACTACACCTAGTGGACGAGTATGTGGAGCCATTCCTGCCATCGCACCCAATGTTATGACCATCTCCGCATTAGTCGATTGGGCGACTTCAAGAAGAGAATCAGCGAACGTTCTCCACCGCAGATGAGGTTCTACTCCAGATAGAAGGACTAGGTCGTGGTTTTCATTCGGGCACTTTGCTGCCCAAATCGAATTCGTTGGCCAAACGACCTCACGCCCATGGTCCCCAATCCGGACAATGGGCCGTTCCTCTTGGAAGTTAAAAAAGATCTCAGGGTCTATGTTCGCCAAAGGTTTCGCATCATAAGTAGTCACCAAACGATCAACGGAGTTCGTTGCTGCCCCTGCCGCATCGAAAAGCCCTTCGAGTGCAATTACAAAAAAAGGCCGATTAAGCTCTGCTTCTCCTTCCCAAACCAATTGACTCATTGTTTGAGCCTTGCACAAAAACGAAGCGGAAAGAGAATCGAAATCAAAACTATTCAACTTTCAGAAGTTTTCGTTTTTAGCTAGTTTGTCCTTTAAGGATTTCTTCTACGAGCATCAAATCCGTTGGGTATGTAACTTTAATATTTGTCACTTCTCCTTTTACAAATTCGACTGTATGGCCCATACGGAAGATAAGAGCGCTATCGTCAGTTGCTCTAAAATCTTCTGAAGAGGCCTGTTCATGGGCCTCAAAAAGTTTTTGTGTATCAAACGCCTGTGGTAGTTGAATGTTATGTAATGAAGACCTATCTAGTTCCTGTTCCATGTTCTTTCCTCCAATTGCAACAGTGAATGGAACGGGTAGTGTCGGAGTAACACATGCTGTGTCAGGGAAAAGTACCCTATCGATTAACGAAAGACTGATCAACGGCCTTGCCCCTTCATGCAATAAGACACGTTCACTGTTAACAGCGGTGAGACTATTGCGAACAGATTCTTGTCTTTCATCTCCACCTAGTACGAATTCGCAAGATCGAATCAAGCCAAATTCTTGAAAAACAGATTGAATGTCGCCCATACCTTCTGCACTGCCTGCAACGACAAGACGGTCAATTTCGTTATGTTCGAGCAGTTGTTCAGCTGAATAAATAACTAATGGCTTGTTATCTACACGATGCAGTTGCTTATCGATAGTCGACCCAAGACGAGTAGATCGCCCAGCAGCGAGCAGTATTGCATCCACCGTGTCCTCCTCGGAAGTAAAGGGTAGTACTAGGGTACAACCCGAGTACTTGCTTTGAATTCTATCCGGTTAGGAGACGCAATATCTTGCTAAAAACGGAGGGGGCAGGCCTTCCAGCCTGCCCCCCAACAGCGGTGGCATTTTCCGGGATACGAATAAGCTAACTGTCGTCTGAAAAACAAATGAAGTGGTGGACCCTCCACTATTTTTTGTAGCTACCCTGCGTATGACTGAGAGAATTTTTGAAATTTGAGAAGTTCACACATAAGTAGTAAGAGTTTTCTATTCTTGACGAAAGGACAGGTTATGGAACTAACAGATTTAGTGAACCCAGAACACACTGTGGTTATCACCATGGAAGTTCAACGAGGAGTCATCGGTGACTTGTCAAGTTTCCCTGAACTTCAAAGCGCTGCAGAAGATGCAGGAGTCCTTTCGAACGGGCCGACAATCTGCAATGCTGCACGAGAGGCGGGGGTCCGAGTCCTTCATGCAACAGCTACGAATCGAGCGGATAATGCTGGATCGACAGCGAATTGCAGGATGCTTGCCGCATCACAGAAAATAAACCAATTAGGGGCTGGATTAATAGAGAACACGGAAGGTGTGGAATTGGTCTCATCTTTTGGTCCAGAACCCGCAGATATTGTTGTTCCACGATTACACGGTTTAACTCCGTTCACCAGCACATCGCTTGACCAAATAGTTCGCAACCTCGATGGTAGGACGATCGTGGCTCTCGGAGTGTCGTTAAATATAGGTGTTCTTGGGTTAGCTATGTCAGCTGTCGATTTGGGATATCAGGTCGTTATCCCCACAGATGCTGTAGCCGGTGTTCCATTAGAATACGGGCAGAGCATTTTAGAAGGTTCGTTGTCGTTACTAGCTACGCTAACGACAACAGAGGACCTCATTCAGACATGGGAAACATATCAAGCAAAGTGAAAGTATCTCTTCAATCGGCTGGAAGTCTTCAATGAAGTTACCTTTCAGAATACTTGGGTTTGCCTGCGCAGCTGCTCTGATTGGGTGCTCTTCGACCACACCCACCAGCATCACGGATGAGGACAACACTCCAATGGTAAATCTAACCAGCGAACCCGTTCCCACTCTTTCTCAATCAACTGATGAAGCAACCATCCTAACCATGTCGATCCATGTGGAAGGATGGACAGGAGAAAATCAAAACCCCGAAAAATTTGATCGTCATGCGGCGAGAATTCTCGACGTAGCACATGAAGCGCATCAAGCTGGAGCTATTTTTTCGTTTGAGCTTTCTTCACAATTTGCAACATCCTCAGGTGCTAAAAACGTTGTCGATGAACTACTTTCTCTCGGTCACGCTGTCGAAGTACATGCGGATGTTGGTGGTGTAGGGACGCCATCATTTGAAGATCTCGCAAAACAGTTATCGACCAAATTCATACAGGTTCAAAATCTCGGAATTGATCCCATTCTTGTTTCCGGTATTTGTAGTAGAGGCCCATTCGTTGAAGCTGCGATATCAGCGGGTTATGGGATGACTACAGGAGTCGTAGAATATTGTTTGACTTCTTTGGATGCTATATATCATCCAGAAGGGTGGAATGTTGATGAGTGCCCAAGCCCAGCGGAATGCCATGGGGATCCTGGATTCTCTCTTTCGAAAAAAGCTACACCATGGAGCGTATTTTCCTCTGCGGATTGGACTGTTCCAGATGTAGATGGGGGTTTTCTCATTGTTGTCGGAGAGTCGGGCTCAACCGTAAAATGCCTATCTGAAGATGATGCTGCAGTTACTGGTTGCCAATATCAGAATGAGGATATAAAAGAATACACTCATTTGGCAGAAAGCTATGTTCTCCATGATGAACAATCTGATGATCACCGATGCTGCGTATTTTCTACAACTATAAGTATTGGCCTTCCACCACCAGAAGGATTTATTTCTAACCTTGTTGATTCCCTATCGTTTCTGGTTGATAACGGTCGGGCACAATGGCTTAGCCCTCGCCAGATTTACGAGAAAATGAACTAGAGGTCATAATGAACCCAGATAGCAATCGTTTACGTTGTATCGAAAAAGTAAAGAACCGGACCGAACGGCCCGGTTCTTTAAACTTTGTTCCCAGAAATCTGGGGAAAGCTCTTTAGCTTACAAATGCTCTACGGCGTGACATGCCGACTACCAGTGCACCTGCAGCAAGTACTGCAGCACCAATTATGGCGATCAATCCTGATTCAGCACCTGTATTTGCAGCTGCAGGAGGAGGTACTGGAGCACCAACTCCAACACAGAATCCGCCACCTTGTTCAGCGAATGCTTCTCCGCCACCAATACCGATACACCTTCCATCTGCGTCAATCTCTAGAGTGTAGTCAGCGCTAAAGTTACCATCAGCATCAGCAGTAGCAAAGGCTAGTGATCCTAGATCGCAGTCATCTGATCCACCCGCTATTAACTCCACATAATTTGAAGAATTACATCCCACAAGTGCGAGTTGACCAGGTATCCAACCGGAACCAGTCAGGGTAATTGTTGCTTCTCCCGCTGCTTCCACAAATAGTGGGTCACCTACGGCTGTCGGTGCGGCCTGCGCTTGGGCTACAGGAGCCAACGCAAGCATCGCTACCAATGACACACCTAAAGCTGCCACCAAAATTTTAAATTTCTTCATGAAAAAATTCCCTCTCAAATTAGGCACCAACACGTTATTGGGCCAGAAAGTTCATGTACCAAAAGGCACACCATGTTCAAGATAGTCGGTAAAGAGGTTGGTTGCCATGGTTCTGCGTTTTTTTTATTAAAAACCCTTGAAAAATGAGGCTTTTTATCTCCACGCCCATACAGGTTCTTCAATTTCATCTGTGCGTATCAAATTCCTTTGAATCCCAATTTCACGGAATTGGTATATTATGGCTGCCGTTGGTGCATGGATGAGGCGGTTCCGCAAAGGAAGCTGAAGTACGAGGTTCTCGCTTTCTGGAATCTTGACCCACCGCGGACTGTCTGGGCGGAAAAGCTCGTTGAAACCAATGATGAAAATCTCGTCCACTTCATCTGGTTCGGGTCTCATGTTTTGTAGATCTGGGATCCAAAGGACTATTGGGGTGATGATAAAGCCAGATCTGGTGACATAGTCGTCGAGATAACCGAGTATGGAATCACCTTCTGCTTTGATACCTATCTCTTCCCGAACTTCTCGAAGTACAGTTTGTTCCCGGGTTTCACCAAGGTCGATCTTCCCTCCCGGAAGGGCATATTGGTGGCTGTGAGTTTGCAGGTTCTTGCTCCGTCGTGTGAGTATAAATCCGGCTTGCCCGTTCTCTTGAGGAGCGACGGCGATGGCGACAGCGGCTTTTCGTAAGTCGGCTTCCTCATGGGTAATGACAGGATGGCTTTCAAGGTTGGAGGTTATTCGTTTCCGGAGGTCCTCTGAGAATATGAGGTCAGGGGTTTTGTTGTTCAGCGTGCTTTCCATTCCGGAGGTCTCTTCTCAACAAAGGCAAGAGGTCCTTCTTTTGCGTCTTCGCTTACTGCTACTGGACGGAAGAGCTCAACGGCGATACGGATTCCATCTTCATCAGGTACAAGTGTGCCCTCTAGAACCGCTTTTCTCGTAGCTCTGACTGCGAGAGGGGCATTAGCGTTTACGCGTTCCGCCAGTCCTGTTGCCGCTTCGATTGCCTCACCTGGTTCACAAAGAATATTCACTAGGCCATACTGGTGTGCCCGTGCTGCATCGATAGTATCTCCAGTTAACGCCATCTCCATAGCGATATTCGGTGGGAGGCGTTTGGGGAGTCTAGTGGTACCTCCTGCCATCGCGACTAAGGACCTTTTAACTTCAGGGAGGCCAAAGGAAGCCGCGGTAGAAGCTACGACCATGTCACAAGCTAGGACGAGCTCGCATCCTCCTGCGACAGCTGGTCCTTCCACAGCGGCAATGATTGGTTTTATTCGATCAAGAGTGACGAAACCTCCAAATCCACCGCGTTTTGTTCCAAGATTTGCATTTCCTGAAGCAACCGCTTTAAGGTCCGCTCCCGCGCAAAAGACAGGACCGTTTCCAGCTAAAATACCAACCCATACTTCGTCGTCGCTTTCGAAGCGATCTACCGCCGTTTCAAGTGCTTGAGCGAGCTCTCCGGATACGGCATTGCGGGCTTCTGGACGGTTTAATGTGATGACGGCGACCCGTCCTTGTGTTTCATATTCAACGATCATGGAAGTAACTCTATTCGAGACAGCCGCGAAATCATCGGCCTATTTGTTCTTCAGTATGAGTTTTTCATACCGATAGGCGCGTTGGAAGAAGACTGGCTACTGTTGTCTCGGTATGGTCTTAGGTAAGTGGCGAAAGCGCAAACAACAAAAATTGAGTTATACCTACTCGGCGTGGGATGGGACTCAGACGGGTTTTGATATTTCAGCTGAGGACCTTCTAGCTGAACTTGGTGACGACTTGCTGTATGACGGTGATGTCAACTCTGCCTTACGTCGTATGATGCAATCAGGGTTCAATATTGATGGCGAACGGGTTCAAGGCCTCCAAGAAACCCTCGATCGCATACGGCAAGAGCGCCAAGACCGGTTGGAGAATTATGACCTTGGTGGTGTGTATGAAGAAGTGGCAAATGAATTACGTTCCGTTATTGGGAAAGAACGGGAATCTTTGGACCAGCTTCTTGAAGAAGCGCGTCAATCTGGAGACGGACGGCGTGAGGAAATAACCCAAGAAACCGTGACAAACCGGAACTTGCAGCTTGATATGATCCCCCCTGATCTTGCCGGGCAGGTCCGCGAGCTACAGCAATATGACTTCACCTCTTCAGAGGCGCGTCAACAATTTGAAGACCTCATGGAAAAACTCCGCGAACAGCTTATGCAGCAGTATCTGGATCAGATGTCGGATGAAATGCAGAATATGCAACCGGAAGACCTGCAGAGGCTTAAAGATATGATGGCGAATTTGAATGCAATGCTGGAACAGCGAGCTAATGGGGAAGAACCAGACTTTAACCAGTTCATGGA
>CAJWET010000086.1 GCA_913031515.1 uncultured Acidimicrobiaceae bacterium
AACTCCTGCGATAAGAATTAATCCTCCATCTAAGAGTTCCTTACTTGGAATTTTTCCTTCCACAAGTTGAAACTGAATCTTACGTATAACTCCCATCCCTTCGGATTTCACCAACCAAGCTCCTAGAATGCTGACGATTAGCAGGAGACTGACTGTTTCTAAGATTCCCGTCTTTTGCGCGACTTCGACAATTACCAAAATTTCTGCCAAAGGAACCGCGAGAAACAAGAGAAGTAGGAGAAAAAACATCCCTTTCATTCTAGGAGATGAACTGTCGGCTTTGACCTTTGAAGAAAGGTCAAACTAAAAAAAATTAATTCCTAAAGGTTTCCTTGATGGATCAAGGGGTAATCAGTTCTAGAGTCAAGGTATGGTAAAGAAGCCTCCTTCTGTAAACGACTTGGCATTGTCCGTGGAAGACTCAGGAATTCCTCATGAACTGCTAGTTCAAGAAGCCCGATTAGCAATTGCCGAAAATGACTGGGAAAATATGGGGGAACGTGTCAAACACCTTCAACGTTCCTTCATTCAGCCTGTAGTGAATGCTACTGGAGTGCTGCTGCATACAAACCTCGGAAGAGCTCCTTGGCGTATGCCGGCATCTGACTTTTCTTCCAACATTGAATTTGACCTTGAAAGCGGTAATAGGGGGTCTCGTCAAACAAGTATCGGGAATCTCTTCGCACAATTGTGTGAAGCAGAATCTGCGATGGTGGTAAATAACTGCTCTGCTGCAGTGTTACTTGTTCTCTCTGCGCTGGCTTCCGATCAAGGTGTCGCAATTTCTCGAAGTGAACTCGTTGAAATTGGAGGTTCATTCCGCGTTCCAGATATTCTTGAACTTTCAAGCGCTTATCTTGTTGAAGTAGGGACGACAAACAAGACACGTTTGATTGACTATCAAAAAGCAATTGACGCACACCGAGATGTGGCGATGACCCTTAAAGTTCACCAATCAAATTACAAAATTGTGGGTTTCACGGAAGAAACATCTGTTGAGGAACTTGCTTCTTTGAAAATTCCACTAGTGGTTGATATCGGATCAGGATTATTGGATTCTAGTTGTCCTTGGTTGAGTTCTGGTCCGCCTCGATGGTTGTCTGGGGAGCCAGCAGCTAAGCAAACCCTTCTCAGCGGGGCCGATCTTGTAACTTTCTCATGTGACAAATTACTTGGTGGACCTCAGGCTGGGATTATCGCTGGAAGATCAGATTTGATTGAGAAGTGCCTTCGCCATCCTTTTGCCCGTGTACTTAGACCTGGAAGCCACACACTGATTTCGCTCCAAGAACTGGCGCTGCACTACCTTCGCCGAGATGGAGAGCAAATACCTTTTTGGAAGATGGCATCAGCAAATTTAGAAGAACTAAAAATACGCGCTGAGAGTATGAATATGGGAGAGGTCGTCAATCTGGATTCTGTTCCGGGTGGAGGAACCCTACCTACTGTAGTGATCCCTTCAGTTGGGATCAGATTATCAGGTGATCGAAGTTGGGAGCTGCGTCGAGGGTTCCAAGGGAGCCTACCTATAATCACACGCGTTCGGGATGGAGATACTTTCTTGGATTTCCGTACGATTGACCCTGCATATGATCAAGTTATAGCTACTGCTTTAGGAGGTCTCGGTTAATCAGTGGTAAATCATGTTGTGTGTACAGCCGGTCATGTAGATCATGGGAAATCTACTCTGATTCACGCTCTAACTGGAACTGACCCTGATCGGTGGACTGAAGAAAAAGAGCGGGGTTTAACGATTGATTTGGGGTTTGCTCAGTTCGAACTCCCAAGTGGTAACACAATTTCTTTCATAGATGTTCCGGGCCATGAGCGGTTTATTCGCAATATGTTAGCTGGGGTAGGAACTGTTGATTCCTGTATTTTCGTGGTAGCGGCAAATGAAGGGTGGAAGCCCCAATCAGAAGAACATCTTAGAATCCTTGATCTTTTGGGCGTACGGTCTGGGATTGTTGTTCTAACGAAGGTTGAATTAGCGGATTCTGAATTATGTGACATTGTCGAATTGGAAATTTCTGATTATCTGGATGGTACTTTTTTGAGCTCTGCTCCCGTTATTCGGGTTGATGCACTTTCTGGAGTAGGAATAGACACTCTAATAGCTGAGATCGACTCTGTCTTAGGCTCTACTCCCGCAAACCCTGACAATGGCAGACCACGATTGTGGATTGATCGTGTGTTTGCGGCAAAAGGGTCTGGAACAGTTGTGACTGGGACTCTCGGTGGTGGATCAATCCAAATTGGAGACGAATTACTGCTATCACCTGAAAGCCAGCAGGTACGAGTCCGCGCTTTGCAATCCCACAATCAAGAGTTAGAGGCGGCGAAACAAGGATCTAGGATTGCGGTTAACTTAGTAGGGATCGATCACCATGATCTAGGCAGAGGATCCGTTCTGACAAGAAAAGAACAGTGGTATCTCACTCCGAAATTTGATGGAGATCTTTTTGTCCTCGATGGCATAAACCATGAAGTTTCAAGAAGGGGTGCGTATTTGGTTTACTTGGGATCCGGAGAGTATCCGGCGAAATTGCGTGTCCTTGGTCCTGATAGTATTTCCCCGGGAAGGCATGGCCTGGTCCGTATCTTTATTGAAGAAGAGCTTCCAGTAATGCTGGGAGATAGGTATATTCTTCGTGATACCGGTCGGGGAGAGACTATAGGTGGTGGAAAAATTCTTGATCCGCAACCTTTACTTAGGTCATCTATTGCTAATCCTGATTCAACTATTGAGCGAATCGTCTCCGAGCATGGCTGGATTACGGTAGATCACTTAGAAGCTTTGACCGGACAAAGGAGGGAACCGATTGTGAAGAATTGGGTTATTGATCCCCCGCTCATAGAAGAACTGAGCAAAGAAGTTCTACGATTAGTCGAAGAAGGCGGGACGCTGGGAGTCAATCTTTCAAACTTGGATCAGCGGCAACGCGATATTGTGGAATTACTTTCTGGTGTTGTAATAGAAGGAAGCTATCTCCGGAAGGAAGGTGAGGACGACCTTGCTAGTCACAGCTTCCTGCAAGAGCTCGATAAGAATTTATTTAAACCGCCCGATCCTATTTCTGTAGACAAACCTGAACTCCGCGAACTAGTCCGTCGGGGGTTAGTTGTGGAAGAAGGTGGGATTTTTTTCTCCTCTAATGCAGTTGTGGCAGCAACCGATATTTTGATATCTATGCTTAAGAAAAAACCGGAAGGTATTACTGTCGGAGAGATTAGAGAAGAATTACAGACGACTCGAAAGTATGTATTACCACTACTGAACTATCTTGATAATTTGGGAATAACAGTCCGGAGAGGTGACATTCGTTTAGCGGGGAAACGAATGCCAGACCTAGATTGAGGCCATGGTCTCGGTTCGCTCTACCATAGAATGAAATTTGCATCCAAACTTGACTTAAGGAACTAGCTGTGGAAAATGGACCAACTCCTCACTTAGAAGGACAAAGAGGAGATTATGCACCTATTACTCTTGTTCCAGGGGACCCGAAACGCGCCCGATTTATCGCGGAAGAGTATCTCGATGATATCCGTCAAGTAAACAGCGTTCGCGGGGCCGATGGGTACACAGGCCTATTTAATGGACTGCCGATTTCAGTTCAAGCAGTTGGGATGGGGATTCCATCAGCAGCGATTTACTACACAGAGTTGATCCGTTTTTATGGTGTCCAAACTCTTATCCGTGTAGGGAGCTGCGGGGGGTTGTCAGAATCCGTACGATTGGGCGATATTATCTGTGCTTCAGGTGCCGGAACCGATTCGGCGGCAATTGGTACTTTAAATGGTGGCCTCAATCTCCCTTCACTTCCTAATTGGGAACTGTTAGCTTCGGCTATGCAAGTGGCAGAGGAAAAGGGGATAAACGTTGTAGCTGGACCAGTATTTACGTCTGATCTTTTTTATGGCCCTAGTACAAAAATTTTTGAACAATTGGGGCGAAGAGGCATCCTTGGAGTTGAGATGGAGGTTGCTGGCCTGTACACCATTGCAGCCGTTGAAGGTGTTAATGCTTTGGCATTACTTACGGTGAGCGACGATATTGTCCGGAATGAAGTAATGAGCTCTAAAGATAGAGAAAATACTTTTCATGAAATGATCCAAATTGCTCTCGGCGTAGCTTCCAAGGATTCGGGATAATACGTTAGGATAGAGGCTTCACGGGCATTAGGGTTTTACGTTCTGATTCGTTCAATCCGCCCCATATCCCATGCTGTTCTCGGATGCGTAGGGCGTATGCCAGACAATCTTGTTTGACGATACATGAGTTACAAATAGACTTCGCCCGACGCTCTCGAGCTCGCTTAGCTTCTTTGCGTTCAAAATGTGGAGGGGGGAAAAAGACGTGAATCTGAGGACCTCGACAGGCTGCTCTGAATTGCCATCCTAAGTCATCTAACAGTGCGCTCACTTTACCCCCATCCAACGGAACCTAGTCAGCGTTATTACCTTGTGGCAAGAAAAAATAGGCATTTCACCGAAAAAACTGTTTTTTTGATGAAAATTCTGTCCAAACATGTCCGGAACCAGAGATTTGAACCTGTAATACCCTTTTCTGGTTGTTTCAAGCTAAGAGAAACTTAATAGTTACCTGTGGAATGGTTAACCGCTTGGAATGAAGTCGTTTTGATGAGATCTGAAAAAAATTTGTTCCAATTTATGTGTTGTTTTCGGAGAGTGACGAGATCTTTGTCGTTGCAAATCGGCCTCGTATCATGATCGGCATCCCACGTGACATTAAGATAAATATCCCGACAATGCCTACCACCATCGGAATCCAAGACATTTCGACATTCTCTTGAGGATAAAGAAAAACGGTTCCAAAAATAAAACTTATCTGCCCGATCAGTGTCCACAATCTGGGAACTACAGTTTGTACATCTATAGCGAAAGCAACCATAGAGGCGAGTATGAGCAGTAGAGACCACAGACGTATCGGTAGTGCCGCTAACCCATAGCTCCCTAACGCTAGGACAACGGCACCAATTGCTCCCGCGATGCCAATACCTATAGAAAAAAACTCAAATAGAAGGAGAATGAGTCCAGAAATTAGCAGGAGGTATGCAACCGGCGGGCTCGCGATCGTATGCATCAGCTGATCAAGAAGGGATAATCCGCGAATCTTTGTTTGAGTTAATGGCGACAAGCGAGGTCCTTGTTCTGTTGAAACGACCTCAGAAAGAAAACTATCCCTCGAAACGAGAAAATCGCCGAGAGTTGGGTTTGCACATCGGGCGATTTGCTGCTGTTCTGTAAGCGAATTACCTAGTTCATCAACTTCGACCTTCCTACACTGTACGATCCCCTTCTCGATTGCTTGCTCCCAATCAAATGTGTTTGATTTAAGAACTTCGTGGTTGGCTCCCCAAACGTCTCCAAAGATGCCAGGGTCAAGGACTTGTTCTCCTGTATTACCCACACTGGATCCAATAGAAACCCCAATCGAATTCGCGGTACTTATGAGTTGAGCAATTTTCCCGTGAGCTGAAGACCCTGACGGACCTATCCATACTTCAATTGGTACTGGAGAGTCTAAGATTTGCTTTGCTATCTGATTCAGTTTTTCATCTGAAATAACGGCCTGTTTTGAATTAACTTGCAGGATCAATGCCCGAGCATCATTGCGTTGGACCTCTTCAAGTGCATTCGAAACAGCATCAGCTAAAACCTCATCTAAAAGACCACTTACCTCGAAAACTTCTACAAACCCTGCATTTTTAGTCTTGGATTCTTGAGCTTCTACCTGTGAAATTTGGCAGTAGGTAAAGAAAGCGAGAAAGACTGAGGTCGCTAAGGCCCAAACCATGGGACGTCGGATAATAGAGAAAGCTCCGTGATAGATCATTACGAACGAACTTATTCCTGTTCGTTCCTACCTAGAGCTTCCATCGCCTCTTCAGAAGTTTCAGTGACAGTCACAATTTGATCGAATCCAGTTGTCCGTAGCAACCCCAAGAGTGAAGCTCTTCCACAAGAAACAACCACTACGCCATTATTTTCTCCAGATTTTCGTATGGTCCCAATTAATGCACCGAGTCCTGCGGAATCCATAAACGGAACGTCGCTGAGGTCAATAAGTAACTGCGAGACTTGAACAAGGTTTCCTAAGGTCTCTCGGAATGTATCTACGGTATATGAATCTATTTCTCCGACTGGACGGCAGATAGTAAAATCTTCATTACCTTCTAGGTGAATATCTAACACAATGCCTCCACAAAGATCACGTAGCGCGGATCTTACTCGTATTTATACTAGAACATACTAGAACACACCGTAAACAAAAAATCTATGATCTGCTCTAAAGGTTGAGAGATAATATGGAGGCGATGGCTCTTCCAGAGTAGGATTCTGCCATGCCCCATATTTTGGTTGCCACAGACTCCGATGACGTAGCCGAGGAAACATTTTCTGCTTTGGCAACATTTGGAACGACCGTGAGTCGAGTCCGCAAGGGGCAGGATGTACGACCAGTGGTGGAGGAACTTGAGCCTGATCTGGTGATTCTGGATCTACAGATTGGAAATATGGGTGGAGTCGCGACCAGTATTGACCTTCGCCATGAAGCTCAAGCGGGACGGCTCAAGGATGTAAAGATCGTTATGTTACTTGATCGAGAAGTGGATATATGGATCGCTAACGAGGCGCAAGTAGATGCTGAACTTGTAAAGCCCTTGGATGCGATGCAACTGCTAAAAACAACCGATTCGTTACTTAATACTTAACCCCTAAGGGACTTTTCTGCGAAGAAACTTCGGCTCTTATGTCGGGTAGGCGGGATTTGAACCCACGACCTCCTCG
>CAJWET010000087.1 GCA_913031515.1 uncultured Acidimicrobiaceae bacterium
CGTTTCGGAGATGGTTTCCATTTGAGTCATGCGGAAGAGATTGTTTCGTCCTATCTTCAGGGGGCTGACACAGAGCATCTTCAATTGTTGGATGATACTGGGAGGGAAAGAATATTTAACTTGGGTTATTACACCTGGGTTGAGCAACAAGGCGTCAGCGTCGAAGATTTTGATGCTAGACGGGACCAAATATTTTGGGATCAACTGCATCTCATGACCCCAGAATGGGACAAGATGATCAACGAATTTAACGATCAGACAGGTGTGACGGTTTAAGTGCTGCGGGAGTCGAATAACCCGAGCCGCTCTTGGCTTGCAACCCCTCCCGCAGCAAGCTGGCCAAACCCAGAAGAAACCGAATTAAACCCCTACATCAAATGGAGAAAACTCCTATGGTCATGGCACCATTCGATCGAAAAAGGTTGGAGTGATGAGGATTTTATAGATCTGATTACCGCAGTTGATAAGGAAATTGCTGCGATAGATGGAAATGGTTTCCGCATAACCCCATCGGGAGAATGGGAAGAGGTTTCAGAGGTTCTTCCAGATATTTGTTTTTGGAAAGATGAGACAGTGAATGTCGCTGGTTCACACAAAGCGAGGCACCTGATGGGAGTGTTGCTTCATTTGGCGGTTGAAGCTGTGCATAGTGATCGCCGGTTAGCTATTTCTTCATGCGGGAATGCGGCTTTAGCAGCAGCGACAGTTGCGCGGGCAGTAAGTAGGCCTATCGATGTTTTCATCCCTACTTGGGCGAATCCAGATGTTGTAAAGAAGCTTAAAGACCTTGGCGCTTCAATACATGTTTGCGAACGGAAAGTGGGAGAAATAGGGGATCCATGTATGAAACGTTTTCAAGAAGCTGTTCAGCTCGGCGCTTTCCCTTTTGGCGTTCAAGCCACGGAAAATACTATGGCTTTGGATGGAGGGAGGAGTATAGGTTGGGAACTCGCTGAACAAATTTCCACTAATCAGATTGACTACTTATTTGTACAAGTCGGTGGTGGTGCACTTCTTACGAGCTGCGTCATCGGCCTATTAGAAGCTAAGAGATTTGGCATCCTTGATCAGATTCCTAAAGTATGCGCTGTCCAAACCGAAGGATGCGCACCGTTTGACAGAGCTTGGAGGGGGATTCCACGCTTCGATACACCTGATGAAAAAGTTGATTATGCCAATGAGAATGCCGAAATATTGATGACTCCTTGGCAGGAACCTAAAAGTCTTGCAACTGGAATATTGGATGATGTTACCTACGACTGGCTGGGTGTTGTAAGGGGTCTAGCTCACACCGGCGGGGAAAGCATCGTAGCCTCAGAGCAGCAAATCGTAGATGCCCATTCATTGGTAAATTCACTAGGCGTTCCAGCAGAACCTACCGGATCCGCAGCCGTTGCAGGGGTGATGGGTGCACTAAATTCTGGGTATATCGAACGCCAAGACCGAGTTGGTGTTCTACTTACTGGAATTCAGCACCCTTCGAGATAGGAGCAATGAACTACTGTATTGTGGTACGTCCATTTCGAGCGAGTGTGACCCAAATTCGCCCAGGAGGAACAACAAGTTCGTTCCCATCTTCATCCAACAATGTGAACCATTCAGTATCGGTTTCTCTTGACCAAGTTCCGGAAACTACTCGGCCTTCAGCAAGAACCCAGGCTGGTCCGCTTCCCGTGGTCATTGTTACTGGGACAACGGAGCCAGATGTGCATCCGTAACAGGTCATATACACATCCATTTCAAGAACTAACAGTGTCTCCGCAGAAACCCGTTGGGCGTTCCCGTCGGCATCTAGGTAATAATGGGGATCTCCTGTGGTGCTCTTATCGTACTGATCTAAAACAGGGTTCCAATACCAGCTTGACGAGAACTCATAAGGATACGTCATTGTTATCTGAGTAGCAGGGTCTGCATCCTCAGGCATTTCTCCGAAATTCCAAAACGGTTCCAGCGGTTCTTCGTAGTCTCCACGGTCATCTAGGGCCCGTAAGGCGAGAGTATCTCCGTATAGGTTATGTGGGGGGTAGCGGTTGTTTATTCGAAATGACCCTTCGGGTTCCAGGAAGTAGCGGACTGATGAATTCCAGGCGAGTTCATAGACCCATTCCTGTCCGCCTGAATTAATGAAAGTTGTAGCCCAGGCGTTCTGAATAGCGATATCAGTTGGGCGCATAGAACGAATAGGTCCGAGATAATCAACATCAGAAGCCTGGAAGAAAGTAAGATATCGTGTAAGTCCTTCCACCCAGATTTCGAAGATAAGGTCAGCTTTCTCGAAACCAGATTGGGGGCGAGCCTCAAGGTGGTTGTCGATCTTCACCCCTAAGATTCGTCGCGTCAGACTTTCTTCGGAAACAGCGGTTCCGTTGAGAGGAGAGCGTGTAATTCCATCTCGCTCATCTTGTTCGAATTGGGAAAGAACCGGTGTGGGCGTAGGAGTGGCTTCCGGTGGACTAGTTGGACTAAGTGGGCTAGGTGTGGGTTCTGGCGTAGAAGTTGGAGTCGGCTCGGGCGTCTCCATTTCCTCTATCACTATTTCTACAGGGTCAGCATCCTCACCGCAGGCAAGTAAGGTAACTGGCAAGAAAAAGAGGCAAAGAACTATCCAGATGAATGGGGGTAATTCAATTGAGCCGAAGAAATTAGGGGACTTTCGCACAGATGGATAGTAGGGGAAATTTTACTGATTCTGAAGTCATCAGAAGAAATTTTAGTGTTTTTAGTATTTTTGAGTGTGTCGACGAGAATTATCCTTAAGCTTTTTCACTTAACTTATGCGGGCCAACCTACGCTCTTTGCTGTTACTCGAACCCGATACTTTCATCGATATATTCATTTGTGAAAATATCTGAAGTTGTTATGCCACTAGTGTCGATTCCAGCATTACCCATCAGATTGATAACCCCTTGAATCCGGTTTTGGTCCATATCGCCAACTGTGCTGTTATTCCCATTACCTACAAGGCCTAATTCTCGTTGCGTTTCCACGGAATAGGCAGCAATGCCCTCCCCGTAAACCCAAAAAGTGTTGAAAGTCTCTACAGCGTCAACAATAAGCGCATTCGTAGTCGCTGGGTCATCGATGTAACTCACTACAGCCCGTTGTATTACAGGGACGAGAGACCTTAGGCAGGAGTCAAGTGATGCCTTATCATCGGGGCGAATAGACAGAGTTTGTGAGTAGACCTGAAACCCTGCATCGTGGAGGAGTTCATATTCGACGTCTTTGTTCCACTCTTCGTATGTGTTCTTGTAATTGTATGGTTCAGCAGAAGCAAACCCCTGCTGTGCTATTACTCCATTGCTAGCAATGAAAGTCCCTGGCGACCCGTCATACGAGGGGTCTATCTGGTTTGACGACCATATTCCTTGAGCGATGAAAACATCAGAAAAGACTTCCACAGAGAACACGTTTATAGTGATCTTCTGTTCACCTAAGTCGGCAAGAGTTTTGACTTCTGGGTAGACCTCTGGGTCCCACATTATCATTTGTGGGTTCTTCTCCAAGGGCGCCACGACTGATAATAGAGGGGCGCTAGCAAACCGAGTGATTTGACCTTCAGTATTCGCGTATCCCAAAGTGATACTTGAATCGGTATACATATGGCTAGCCACTGGCGTAAACCCGATAGCCGGACCACCTGTTCTTACTTCAAGACCGATACCAGTATCGGTTCCTCCATCATGCAATGTCCCTGAAACAGATCGGTTGTCTTTGTCAATCACGTATGTGCCCTCACCGAAGAGTTCATATGTTGCCCCATACTCTGCTTCGGGAAACCAATCTGTTTGAATTACGATAGGATCTGGGCATGAACTCAGCCCTTGGGTAATGGCAGGCTCGTTTACTTCTTTAGAGTCGCCACCACACGCGGTAAAGCTGAAGATCAATAAAGATAAAATCGCGCCGATGATTGGCCGAATTATTTGTAGGTGGTTCATTTTCTCATAGTTGAAATCAAATAGGAGTTCCGAATAGTATCTCGCTTTCCTTCTTAGCGCACCAAATCAACATGAAGTGGCGTATGGCATGTAATTAGAAATAAAACCTCAGAGTGACGCTGTTGTCAGATCAGCTCAGCCCTATCGGACCATTTGCCAACCACCCTGTTTTGAATCCAAGTAAACAATAAGAAGACGGCAACGCCGAGTGCGGAAGAAAGAATTACTGCGGTAAGGAGTTCTTCACCTTGCAGCTCGCTTGAGAATCGTTTTATTAATTGTCCAAGTCCAACCTCACCTTTGCCGAAGAAGAAATCGCCCACTATCGCACCTATGACAGAAAGCCCAGCAGATATTCGCAGACCTGCAAAAAGAGCTGGAAGTGCCGCAGGGAACATGAGTTTCTTTAGTCTTGTAAATCTACTTGCGTTATGCAACGTGAAAAGGTCGTGCATGTCCTTTTCCGCTGATTGTAGGCCGAAAAGAGTGTTGACGATTATAGGGAAGAGCGAAATGATGATGCACACCACTACTCTCGATGTTTGGCCCGACCCCCACCAAAACATGATCAAAGGTACAATAGCCAGAATCGGGATCGCTTGTAAGGTAACGAGGTAAGGGAAGAGGGCCTTTTCTACGGTGGTAGCTTGACTCATTAGTACGGCGAGAACAAAGCCGATCAGGATTGCGAAAAAAAGTCCAATCCCAGCCACTTTGGTAGATGACCATAACGACTGCAGCATTTCTGCCATTCCATCTCTTCCACCCCAATCGAAGAAACCATTTACTAATACTTTGTGGGGGGGTTGAAGCAAGAATCGCTTCTTGTCATCAAGAATTACGTATGAGATGAAATACCAGCCACCAATAACGAACAATCCAAAAGTTAAAGGGGGAAGAACATTTCTAAGTATCGAATGGAAACGCGAAAGATAATGATCGGCCGGAGAGGAGCTCTGTTTGCTCACATGGTTACTTCGGTTGGAGGATTCATTCATATCGTCCACCTCGAAGCGCCTTTGAGATTTCCCCGCAAATATCAGCAAACTCAGGGTCGAATCGTTGTCGTGGGGCTCGTGGGTACTGAAAGGGGACCTCGAACTTGGCCACTACGGTTCCTGGACGGTCGGACAAAACGTAAACCCTTTTCGACATGAAGACCGCTTCGGCAATTGAGTGGGTAATGAAAAGGCCAGCAAACCCTTCCGTTTGAAATAGGAGTTGAGTCTCTTCGTTTAGTTTTTCCCGTGTTATTTCATCTACAGATCCGAAAGGTTCATCGAAGAGGAAGACGTGTGGTTGCAAAGTTAAGGTTCTAGCAAGAGAGGCACGCATCTTCATCCCTCCGGAAAGGGTTTTGGGGTAGTGGTTTTCAAAACCAGTCAAACCTACTAGGTCTATTGCTCCTTGAGCTTTCCTCTGCCGTTCTTCTTTGGCCATCTGATGCAGTTCACAGAGGAGTTCAACATTGCCCGTTACCGTTCGCCAAGGCAACAGGGTTGGTTCTTGAAAGATGTATCCTAAATTTTCATCGTCGACATTAACCGACCCAGATGTAGGTTCTAGCAGGCCAGAAGCTATTTTTAATAGAGTTGATTTTCCGCAACCGGATGGACCTACCACACTTACAAACTCACCGGCATCAATAGAAAAGGAGACGTCTCGTAAGGCTTCTGTGCCATCTGGGAAGACCATCCCGATCCCATCAAAGGACAACCTCAAGGTAGAAGTATCTGGCATCATGAAGTGCCCCCTTGGTATTTATGACTTGTGACACTTTACATGTCTTGACCGCTCGTAGCATCATTAATTTAACAAATGAACAAATAGGTATAGGAAAGAACTCAATGAAACGATTCGAAGACAAGGTTATATTTCTCACAGGAGCTGCAACGGGGATTGGTGAAGCAACAGCAAAAAGAATGGCTAGCGAGGGAGCATCTCTCTACATCGTAGATGTGGCCGAAGAAGAGTTGGAAAATACAGCTGAAGCATGCCGACATCTTGGGGCAGAAGTTACGGCTCGAATCTGTGATGTGGCAAATGAAGAAGATGTTTCCAATTCGATAAAGGAAACGATAAATCTCTTCGGAAGAGTTAATGTTGTTGCGAATATTGCAGGCATCCAAACGTGGCACCACACGTCTGATCATCCGACTAGTGACTTTGAAAGAACCTTAGCGGTAAACCTGACAGGTACATTTCTCGTTTGTCGCGAAGCAATCCCGTACCTTCTCCAAACTCAGGGTTCAATAGTGAATGTCTCATCGACGACAGCGCTGGCAGGCATCCCATACTCTGCTGCTTATGCAGCAAGTAAGGCGGGGGTGCTTGCACTAACAAAATCATTAGCCGTTGAATACGCTAAGAAGGGCTTGCAGGTGAACTGTGTAAATCCTGGAGGTATCAAAACAGCTATGACGAGAATGCCTCCGATTGATGATATTGATATGGATTTGCTTCTTCGCCAGAATCCTCTCTCATCGTTTGTGGCGCCGGATGCGGTTGCAGGTCTTATTGCGTATCTCGCTTCGGATGAAGGTCGTCATGTAAATGGGGAGCATGTCCGGATCGATGGGGCGGCACTAGCATAATGGTCAATCCGGTTCACTTCTTGAATTGAATTCTTATGACACAACTAATACAACTTTCTGAGATTGCCGGCTTCTTTGGCTTAGAAGCTCCAAGGGAAAAAAACCATGTCGCCATAGTTG
>CAJWET010000088.1 GCA_913031515.1 uncultured Acidimicrobiaceae bacterium
TTTGAACCCGCGACCTCCGCCTTGACAGGGCGGCGTGCACTCCAAACTGCACCACGGGACCTAATTTACAGCATCAAAGATACTGTTCGCTCCTATTACAGTCGCGATTGGTTCATACGAACCAAGAGGTCACTCTACGCTATTGTGCGGCATACACCAATTAGAGTCAGCATTTACCGTATTTTTTTGTACCCCGTACGGGATTTGAACCCGTGTTACCGGCGTGAAAGGCCGGCGTCCTAGGCCGCTGGACGAACGGGGCAGGGCACCCACAGGGGGTTCCGTCACGATAGCAGGAGTAGAGGCTATCTCGCATGAATAAACATGGAAGAATGTTTAATTAAGATTTAATTTAATTGCCAACTGAATCGACAATTATCGAAAGAATTTCCCCTAACAAGTGGTAAATAAGCCAAAGGTTGTGATCTGGATGATCTTCGGTGATTTCAGAAAAGTCCTCCTCATCGCATATCCCCAAACGTGTGCCGAGAACAAGTCGAAGGATATTCACCGCTTGCATGATTCTTAGAAGAGTGTCTTCAGAAACTTCTGCTATTTCAGAGATATCTTCCAGTATTCCTAAGGCTGCAAGATGGGATTGGTAGAGATCTTCATAGGTTAACGAGGTGTATTCGCTATTTGCAATCTCATCATTTTGATAGGCAACTGGGTATAGGCGGTTAACCAATGGGTTATTCTCATTTGCGATAAAGCTCTTTAGCTCTTTCACTAAGTCACGGAACATCCTGCTTTGCCAATCGGTAATTTCTACTTTGTATGTTCCATTTTTTTGAGGGGTAATAATCATTGCTATTGTCAGTCCTCTTGCAATGTTGCCCATAAACCATGTTGATGAAGGCGAAAAACATCAAATTCAGCTTTTTCACGTGTCCCTTGGGATACAACAGCTCGGCCTTCATTATGAACTTGGAGCATTAGTTTATGAGCTTTTTCTTTTGAATATCCAAACAGTTTCTGGAAGACAAGTGATACATAGCTCATAAGGTTTATCGGGTCATTCCAAACGAGCACGACCCAAGGCCGCTGTGTCTCAGTAGATTCGTCAGTCACTATGTGTGGAGCAGCTGTCGTAGCAAAGAGATGGGATTTCTTTGTAGTCATCACTTCTTTCATCATTCACCTCTACATTTGTGTCAACATAGAGAAAGGGAATATTAACCCTTAGGAAAGCTTAATCTCATGTTTCTTCAAAGGTAAGGGACATGGTAGGTAGGAATGTGTTATGGGAAGTGTTGGAGTTTTAATAATTCTGATTATTGCAGGAGTGTTCTTTCTCGTCGGAATACATGACCTTTTTCAGAAACGCCATGCCATTCTTAGGAATTTTCCCATTGTTGGACATCTCAGGTATTTACTGGAAAAACTTGGCCCAGAGCTTCGTCAGTACATTGTGGCTGATAATGATGAAGAACGACCCTTCAATAGAGACCAAAGAAGATGGGTATATGCCACGGCCAAAAAAGAAAATCCCTATTTTGGGTTTGGAACAGACAATGATGTCGACCTTCCGGGCAATATCATTATCAAGCATTCTGCTTTTCCAGCGGAATCGCCACCAACGGAAAATATTTTACCCTCAGCAAAACTATTAGGAGCTTGGGGGAATCGGCCGAAAGCTTTTCGCCCTACTTCACTTGTCAATATCTCTGGAATGAGCTTCGGTTCTCTCTCAGGGCCAGCTGTTGAAGCGCTGAACAAAGGGTCTGTTCTCGCAGGATGTTTACACAATACGGGGGAGGGCGGAATTTCTTCCTATCACCAGAATGGTGGAGATTTGGTATATCAAATTGGAACTGGATTATTTGGAAGTCGTGACTCAGAAGGAAATTTCTCTATGGACGCCTTACTAGAAACGATTTCTGAGGCGCCGGTAAAAGCTATAGAAGTTAAATTAAGTCAAGGGGCAAAACCTGGTATTGGGGGAGTCCTTCCCGCAAAGAAAGTAACTGCTGAGATTGCTAGCGCTAGGGGAGTTCCCAAAGGAGTGATGGTACAAAGCCCTTCGAAACATTCTAGTTTTAATGATGTTGCTGGCCTTATTGAATTCGTTGAATTGATAGCTGGTCGGACAGGTATACCAGTTGGGATCAAAGCAGCAGTGGGACAAATAAATTTTTGGGTTGATCTTGTGGACCAAATGGAGGCAAGCCACCAGGGTCCGGATTTCATCACGATTGATGGGGCTGAGGGTGGTACCGGAGCAGCTCCATTAGTTTTTTCCGATAGTGTTGCTTACCCATTTAGAATTGGCTTTGCGAAAGTGTTCGACATTTTCTACAGGAGGGGTCTACATCGCGATATCACATTTATAGGGGCTGGTAAGCTCGGATATCCTGATACAGCTTTGGCTGCATTCGCCCTTGGCTGTGACATGGTCAATGTTGGACGAGAAGCCATGATGGCTATTGGCTGTATTCAGGCTCAGCGATGTCATACAGGACATTGCCCTACTGGAGTAGCTACGCAATCTCCATGGCTTGCCCGTGGGCTGAACCCCAGCGATAAAAGTGTTCGTGTCGCGAATTACATGTTAGCTTTGCAGCATGAAATTCGACGACTTTGCCATGCTATTGGGGTTAGTCACCCCGCTCTTCTCCCAGAATCAGCATTAGAGATTATTGATCAAGATGGTTCCGCTGTATCTGTTCTCAAATATTATGGCCTTTCGGCAATTGACCAGCGTTTAGAGGAATCTGATGCGGATTTCTTAATGTCGCTTAACTAGTTATTTGTGTTCTTCCTGACTCTAAAGGAAGACGAATAGCAAGGTAGAGTTTCAGCGTCATTATCCATACGGCCACGGCACCCCCAATATGGAAACTGACTAGAAGGGCCGGTACATCCGTGAAGTATTGGGTGTAGCCTATTGCTCCTTGAAGGACTGTGACAGTTAAAAGATTTTGAGCTTGGGAAAACACAGGCCTATTCCTAAATAATCGTTGGATTCGAAGAGCTGTATAGATCATTGCAATAAGAAAAACGATCATTGTGATTGCATGTATTCGTGTCACATCGGGAACGTCGAAAGGAAGACGCTTTACTTCAAAATTCGCCTGCTCCAACTCGAGAGCGCTCCCTTGGAGATCTTGTAGTGCTTCTTTAGTTTGTGTTGTTTCGGCACCGCTGTGTGGTCCACTTCCTGTTACCAGTGTGCCTGTCACCAAAACTAGGGATGCAAGGATTACAAGTAATGAACATAAAGTACGTAAAGAGGAACGTTGAGTCTTCGGGTAATTGATTGTAGAGAATTTTGCTCTGTGATTGAGTTCGACGGCATTCCAAACAAGAACCATAGAAATGAGAAAGTGGGCGATAACCAAACTTGGTGGGAGATGTTCTCGTACGACCAAAGCCCCTAGAAGGATTTGTAAGATAACACCTCCCACCAAGCCCAAAGACCACCAGGTGAGATCCCTTCGGCGAGGACTTCTGAACATGGAACCGAGGACAGCGAATACAACGGCGAGTGAAACGATTCCGGTAATAACACGATTAACGAATTCAACCATCGCGTGAACATCATCTATTTCTGCAACCAGTTGATCATTTTCACATGTAGGCCAGTCGGAACACCCCAAACCGGAACCAGTAAGGCGTACTGCTGCCCCTGTAATGATAATTAGTGAGAGAAGTAGGACCGCAACATGGGTTATTCGTTCGTATTTTGCAGGAGTTAAATTGAAATTCTCAAGCATGTAAATAGTCCACCACAGACTTTTATTTTGGACACTTCACAGAGCGATTTATTTCCAATTGGAGTTTTAGTGTTTTTCTGTTCTACTTCGAACTTTGCCGTAGTTTGGTCATATGCCTTCTTTCGTTCTAGCCTCAAATTCGTGACAACAACTTCATTTCAAAAAGTTTCTATAAGGGAGAAATGTTGGGGTTTTGTGACCCTTATGAAACTTCGAGTAGTGGAGTTACTTCTGGTTACAACCGTCCCAACAATGATCGTTGCTGAAGAGGGACTACCTTCTGTAGTTCTTATCTTGTCTACCTTGCTTGGCGGGACGTTTGCTGCAGGTGGTGCCAATGCCATAAATATGTTCATCGATCGCGATATAGACCCTTTAATGGAAAGAACTAAAAATAGGCCTCTCGTTACCGGAATACTCAACCCTGCTGAAGCATTAATATTTGCAATAACAATCGAAGCCTTTGCCTTTCTTTGGTTGTGGTTAACCGTAAATCTACTTAGTGCAGTCTTAGCTGTTGGTGCATGCCTCTTTTATGTCTTCATCTACAGTCTTTGGCTGAAAAGGACCTCAAGTAGCAACATCGTCATCGGTGGGGCTGCTGGTGCTGCTCCTGTGTTGATTGGCTGGTCAGCTGTAGAAAATTCTCTAGATTGGCCCCCGTTTATCCTTTTTGCACTCATATTCCTTTGGACGCCTCCTCACTTTTGGGCGCTTGCGATTCGGTATAGAGACGATTATTCTTCTGCTAAAATCCCAATGCTTCCCGTTGTCGCAGGACCAGAGTTTACTGGGTCTAAGATGGTTCTTTATTCAATGGAAGTGTGGGCAGCTTCCCTTATATTTACCCCTGTCGCCGGAATGGGAGTTATATATCTGTGCAGCGCACTTGTCCTCGGAGCTTTGTTTGTTTACTTTTCTTTGCAAGTTCGTTACCGTCAAACCGAGCAAGCAGCAATGAGACTATTTGGATTCTCAATAACGTACCTGACGCTTCTTTTCCTTGTCATCGCTATTGATGAATTAGTCAGGAGTGGATTCTGACATAATCCCCGAAAATCCATAAAAAAATTGATTCTTGAATTTGTTTGCAGAGTTCGGCTAGTGCTTCCTCTGATGTGTACGATCATGGGTGAATCCATTCCTTTTCGGACCGGATTGTCTAGCATGTTATGTGCTGACTTTTGGAGCTTCTCCCCTTGTCAGTATTGACAATGGCAAAAAGAAAAACTGTGACTGAAAATCAAACAGAAACTGAATCAAACGCAGCTGACTCACTAGAAATTGGTGGCCTCGCAGGGGTCTTTGGAACCAGTGACCATAAAAATCTCGGCCGACTCTATATCCTCTTTGGTCTGACAGGAGGAATGCTGGCTCTGATCTTAAACATACTGGTTAGATTCGAGCGGATAAATATCGGATCGATAGGAGTTTTGGATTTTGGGTCCTCAAACCAGTTTTTCCAGACATGGAGTCTCTCACGAACCTCCTTACTATTTTTCTGTGTCTTACCTTTACTCATTGGACTAGCAACGTATTTGATCCCCCTTCAGATAGGAGCTCCCGCCCTTTCTTTCCCTCGGGCCGCTGCTTTGGCTTTCTGGGCGTGGCTTATTGGAATTCTGATCCATGTGGTTACTGTTTTCGCTGATGGTGGACTCGGGGAACCAGATCCGACTTCGCAATTTGCACAAGGAATGGACCCCGAAGCTACAGAGCTCTCAATGCTTTCAATCGCGATGGTTGTTTTTGCTCTATTGCTTGGAACAGTATGTGTCTTAGCGACAATTATCTCCCAGCGCCCGCAAGGGATGACACTTTTCGAGCTTCCTTTATTTAGCTGGTCGATTCTTGTAGCAGGGGGGATATGGGTCTTAGCTTTACCCGTCTGGTTGTCAAACTTGGCTATTTCCTGGGTTGATTTCCAAGGAGGTGACGCACTTCGTTATGGAACTGTTGAGAACATTTGGGACCAACTTTCATGGCTATGGTCTCAACCTATGGTTTTCGCCTTCTCTATACCTGTACTTGGTATTGCTGGAGACATTATTCCTGTAGCTTCAGGGGTTCCCCAGCGGAAATATAGGCTTCAGCAGATAGCTATAGGCGCATTGGGTGGACTATCCTTCGGAGCTTTTGCCCAGCCATTCTTTAATCCAGATGTGGCCAATCAGGCTGTGTTTGTAATCATGGGACTACTTGTTATTTTTCCCATTCTTGCCTTTATGGGTGGGTTAGTGGATACGGCTTTTAATGGGAAACCTTCTATTTCTCCTCACTTGATTCTCTCAATGACAGGAATGCTTGCTTTGATTGTTGCCGCAGGAACTTCCGCTTTCCATGTGTCCGGTCCGGCTTTGGGTGCTATCCAAGAAATTGATGATAGCTGGTTAAATGGGCTCATAGCGTGGCTTCGAGATGTTCAAGGCACTGTTCTCGCTACCGGAGTTATGGAACATGTTCTTATCGCCTCCGTTATTGGTTCTGTCGCTGGGGTTTATTACTGGGCTCCGAAAATATTTGGGTATCAATTAAATCGTCAAGCAGGGATTCTTGCAGCTCTAACGCTCCTTGGCGGTTTAGCGTTATCTGGAGGTAGCAACATCATTAACGGGATCCTTGACGAAGGTGATGAAGTATTCCGCCCCTCAGCATATGAGGGAGTCTGGGACTCTGATGCAGTTGAATTATTTAACATTGTCGGAGGAATAGGTAGCATCCTTTTACTAGCGGGCCTCGGTCTAGTCGTAATTGATATTACGATCTCGGTGATCCTGCGGAAGGGTGATGTCGAGAATCTAAATGACCCATGGGGTGGCCACACATTGGAGTGGGCAACTGACTCTCCACCAACAGTGGGGAATTTTCATGAAATCCCTGTTGTCAATAACGAACGGCCACTCTTGTCTCCAGTAGTGGCGGGAGGCGACGAACTAT
>CAJWET010000089.1 GCA_913031515.1 uncultured Acidimicrobiaceae bacterium
ATCGCACCTGCAAATACCCCAAGAAGACCTATTAAGGTTGCAGCTGGCCAAAGTCCAGACATCGAAGCTGCCACAAGCAAGCTGATACCCGCGGCGAACACGGAAAAGACAAAGAGTTTGACCTGTCCAATCCGATTTTTTGACATTGCAAGGGAAGCAACGCCGACGCCGACGCCAATACCTAATGCTGTCTGAAGGACCGACATACCATCGGCTGGATTTTCGCCAAGAACATCTTTCGCAAAAATTGGTCCGAGCGGTATGAGCATACCTCCGCCAATAAGGCCCGCTCCAAGAGCAGCGCAGACAGCTCGGACGACCGGATTTACAAATATGAAATCCCAACCTTCACGAAGTTCTTCAATGGTTGAAGTTAAGTCGAGCCGAGGTTTCTTTCTTGGTGTCGTTTTAGATAGAGGTCGCTTCGGTATTGCTATGAAGAGAATCATTGCTGCAGAGAAGAGAAACGTGAAAGAATCCGCGAAAAACCCTAGCCCTATTTGATCAGCGTTAAATGAGGATGCTCCGGGCCATGAAGATATTTTGTCCGCAAAACGGCCAAGGAATATAAAGATGGCTGCAGCTATTGGGACTGTTCCATAAGTTGCTGCCATTTGTAAGGAATTTACGGTAGTAAGGCTTTCCTTTGGAACAATGCTGGGCACCACTGAGTCTTTTGCTGGTATCCATAAAAGAGTGAAGATCTCTAAGGCAAGAGAAGCCAATACAAGATGCCAGACAGCGGTAGCGAAAGGAAGAGTCAGCAAGATAAGGACTCGTGCCAGATCACAGTAAATCATGACTTGTTTCCGATCCCAGCGGTCAACAAGCACCCCTGCGAGTGGGGCAAGGAAAAGGCCGGGAATGATTCGGACTGAAAAGACGAAACCCACAGCTGTTTCCGGTGTCCCGCCTCCGAGCTCCGTAGCAGCTGCAGCAATGGCAAGAAAACCAAGCCAATCGCCAGTAGAACCGATCGCTTGAACTATCCACAAGCGAAAATATTGGTAGCTCCCGAAGATTTTCTCAACCCAAAGGTTCCCAGCCAAACGTTGATGGCCGGCAACGAGGTCTCCGTGATGCGAGGATGAAGGTTGTTCTGAAGACACGCGATTAGAGTAGTTTGAAGTCCTTTAAAGGCACAAACACACGAAAAAATTCACAAAAAAACCTGTATAGGCTGATGGAGCAAATCTGCGTTATTGCTGCGCTCGACGTTCAGCCAGAAGCTCTTTGGCACGTTCGCATGTCATTTCTTCAATGGAATCACCAAGTTGGAGACTCGCATTTGTGTCTCCATCTGTAACGTATGGGCCAAACCTTCCTTCTTTAAGAACTACGGGTTTTTCCGATACTGGGTCAAGGCAAGGATTCCCGTCCTCTTCTTTTAGCGCAATTTCTTTGGATTGCCTTCGCTGGAATTGTTTTGGCTGGGAAAGTAACTCAAGGGCACGGCCATAGTTGATAGTGAAGGGGTCATCATCGTCAGCTAGGCTTCTAGTCTCATCTCCAGAACGTAAATACGGACCATATGGGCCGTTATGTACCGTTATTTCCGTGTCTTTATCGGGAAGTTCTTCGCAAGAATCTTCAGTCTCGAGATTTGAGTCTGATTTTGTCCTTTCGGTATCGTCATCTGGTTCAAGTACTCTAGGCAAACTGAGAAGTTGTAAAGCTTCCTCCTTGGTCAGTGTTTCGGCATCCATCCCTTCGAGAAGTGAAGCTGTTTTTGGTCTAGGAGTATTCTTGAGTATTTCCCGTTCAAATAGAACGTCAACAGCAAACTGACAACTATCAAATTTTGAAAGGGCCGCTATAAATAGTTCAAGATTTTTAATCTTTGACTCGGAGTTTTTCAGCGTCAGAACTTCCTCCCAATACCCTGATTCATGTAACGCATCTCTAACAAGGGAGCTAGGTCGTTCACTTTCTTGCTTTGTCTGATATTGGACTATTAAGCGAGTCAACTGATCTAAAGCGGATTGGGCTTTACTTTGTGGCTTAAGTATGTCTTTTATCTGCAAAGCATCGAACAAGCTGCTCTGGTTCTGTTCTGCAATCGACTGAAAGTGCTCAACCGATCTTTTGCCGATTCCGCGTTTAGGAGAATTAAGTATGTAGAGCACAGCCTCATCATCGTTTGGATCAACGATCGTTCGAAGATAGGCGGAAGCGACCTTTATTGGTTTCAGGTGATGCGGGAGCCGCATAAGTTCACCTTCAGGTGATGAGGATCTAGGCCATTTGGGGAAATGCCCAAGTGAGACATACGATCCGTAACTTCCCTGTCTGAGAACTACATCTAGTCCCGTCTCAGGATCTTTACATAGCACCTGGTCTGGTTCTGCTGCCGCATTCAGATATTCCTTCGCTTTTGGAACTGTGAGTTGATCTGGGGGAAGGCTTTCTGGAACAGATGCAGTTTCACCATCTATTTCATATTGGACATACGGTTTCTGGTTAGCGAAACGGGCAAAAATATTTTGGTTTGACTCCGTGTCAAAGCCAACATGGTGCGCTATCTGTTGACGAAGCTCAGGCAAATCACCTAATTTGATCTTGTCTTGGACAGCAGCGATTTGGTCCCGTAAACCAACGTCCATATCAAACCACCATCTATCAAGCATTTCGATTCTGTTCTTGTTTCCATTTGCAATTTCATCGAGGCTCTGTTCCAAATTTGCTGTGTAGTGGTATTGGACTTCTTCATTAAACTCTTTTTCAAGAAAATTGGTTCCAACTATTCCTTTAACGGTTGGGACTAACGATCGACCATCTTTGAAAATGTATTCTCTTGCCCGGATTTTTCCGATTGTTGCAGAGAATGTCGAAGGTCTCCCAATTCCTTCTTCTTCCATCCATTTCACAATTGAAGACTCAGTAAATCTCGATGGTGGTTTTGTCGAGTGGCTTTTTACTTCAATTTCACCGATGGTTACGATCTCCCCTTCGGGCAGGTCTGGGAGTACTCCTCCATCTTCAATATCTTCATTGCTCTCCATTGTTTCCTCGTATATATGGCGGAAACCTGCATGGGTGATAACTCGGCCACTTGCACTAAACATGGCTTCCTGAGATTCAGCACCATTGCCTTCAAACATCGTTCCTTCAAGTAACATCCGTGCCGTCTCACCTTTTTCGTCAGTCATTTGGGACGCGATCGTTCTTTTCCAGATAATTTCGTAAACGTTTAACTGATCTTTATTCAGCTCGCCTGTGAGTTCATCGGGGTGGCGGAAAGTTTCTCCTGCCGGCCTTATAGCTTCGTGAGCTAACTGGGCGCTTGCTGTCTTGTTTTCATATGTTCGAGGTTGAGCGGGTAGATACTCATCCCCACATACCTTCTTTATACTTGAACGAGCTGCTTCGATAGCTTGATCGGAGAGTGCAGTGCTATCAGTTCGGTGGTAGGTGATGAACCCATTTTGGTAGAGGCTCTGGGCTATTCCCATAGCAGCGCTGGCTGAACCTCCGAGTTTATTGATGACTTCCTGTTGAAAAGTAGAAGTGGTGAATGGAGGTTTCGGTTTTTTCTGATAGGGAGACCGTTCAATTGATCTGACTGTGAGAGTTTTATTTGTGAACACATCTTTTAAAGCGCCGGCAGTTTTTTCAGTAAGTACTACAACATTGTTTCCTTTCTTCAACTCTCCATTCTCATCGAAGTCATTCTTCCCCGACACAACTTTTCGTCCATCAATCTCTATGAGTTTAGCCATGAACGCGACTTCTGCTCTGGTGAGTACATTTGCAGTAACACTGCTGTAGTCGGCGCTTACAAAACGGATACGTTCTCGTTCACGTTCAACAATTCGTCGAGTGGTTGGACTTTGAACTCGTCCTCCGGTTGCCCCCCCTCCTATCACCTGCCTCATGACACTTGACCAGCCGAACCCTGATATTCGATCCATTATTCTTCGGGCCTCCTGCGCTGCGACAAGGTCCAGATCAATCTCCCGTGTATTCTCTAGAGCAGCGACAATGGCTTTTTCTGTGATTTCATGAAAAACCATTCGATAATGAGGAATCTTTGGTTTGAGTACTTCTACTAGATGCCAAGCTATTGCTTCGCCTTCACGGTCTTCATCTGTCGCGAGATATAGAGTATCTACTTCTTTTAGTGCCTTGCGTAATTGGGTTATTGTCTTCCGACTATTTTCGCTGACAACGTACCAGGGTTCCCATATATTTGTCGAAGATTCTTGTCCGAAGATGTCGATTCCAAAAAATTGCAACTCATCATTCTCGGGATGCGTTTCGAAATTGTAGCGTTTATCTTTTTTCACGAATTTGGGTTGGATGATGTCTCGAATATGCCCAACTGAAGCCTCGACCGAGTAATCGGCTCCAAGATATCTTTTGATGGTTTTGGCTTTCGCCGGTGATTCAACTATGACAAGTGCTGTAGGCACAATCTATCCATTTCTGTTTTTAGAAAGCAGGAAAAAAACTGTGTTTGCTTTCGGGGCGTGAGAGTAACCTAAAATTTCGCGTTTGCAACGCATTCTCCAAAAAAATGATTTTTCGAAGAATAGTTTTGAAATTGGTTTTCAAGCCACAGAAGATAATTTTCACAAAGGTTTAGTAAATATCTGGTCTATCGTCTTGAAGTCTCATTAGGTATTCTCATCTGGGGTTTTTGCCTTCGATCTTGTGCCCAAATGTAAGAACAGTAGTCCCAAAATTCCTGCTGCCAATGATGCGAACAGGATTCCTATTTTCGACTCGTTAGAAAATATTGCATAATCCTCATACGCAAGGTTCGTAATGAAGAGCGCGACCGTAAATCCAATCCCAGCAGCTGCCGATAAACCTAAGAGTGACATTGCGTTCAAATCTTTCGGACGAACGGTGAATGGCATCTTCATACCTATCCAAGTTGTTGCGAAAATACCTAAGGTTTTTCCTACTACGAGGCCGAGCGCTACTCCCCAGGTAATAGGGCTTGCCGCTGCATCACCTAAGACGCCGCCACCTAGGTTAACTCCCGCATTTGCCAATGCAAAAATTGGGATAATGATGAAACTCGAAATTGGGTGAAGTGCTGTTCCTATTCGTTCCGCTACAGATGTAGATGACTCGTTTAGCTCCATTGCTGTTATGCGGACATCAACAGGGTAGATGTTCTCTCCTTTGTCCCGTAGCCACTCAAGGGCCTGCATCCCTTCCTCTCTTGTTTGCTGAGGTTTCGCTGGAGCAATCAAACCAAGAAGAACACCTGCAATCGTGGCATGTATTCCGGATTCAAAGGTTGCTAGCCAGAAGGCGAACCCGAGGATGATGTAGATCGGGATATACCAGATGTTTAAGAATTTGAGCAAAAGTATTGCTGCTAAGAGCACTAAAGCGGCTATCGACCATGATGCTGAAAGGCTCGAGGTATAAAAAATAGCTATTACTAGAATCGCTCCGATGTCGTCGACAATAGCGAGACTGAGCAAGAAAACCTTTAGAGGTCGGCTAACACGGTCTCCCAGGAGAGAAACAACCCCAACTGCAAATGCTATGTCCGTTGCCATCGGGATACCCCAGCCGGATGATGGATCACCTGATGAGTTGAAAGCGAAAAAAATGAGCGCTGGGAAGAGCATCCCACCAATCGCCGCAATTACTGGGAGAGCAGCTGCCTTGGGATCTTTCAGATGTCCACTTACGAGTTCGCGTTTAATTTCAAGACCAACAACGAAAAAGAAAATAACCATCAGAGCATCATTTACTAGAGTGCCTAAGTTCAGGTGATGGCCTGACCCACCCATGTGATAATCGCCTATGACTAACTCAAAGTCTGTGTGCCAAAGATCAACATAACTTTCTGACCATGGTGAATTCGCCCAAATCAGTGCTATTGCGGTAGCGATAAGGAGCAATATACCTCCCGCTGCTTCTATGTTGAGAAAATTCCGCACTGGTTTTCCGACACGACGCGCTAAACCACTTTCGCCGCCAAGCCAAGTCCACTTGGGCAAATCAGGTAAGGGGGTGTTTTCTGCCATTTCTCCATTTAATCCAATGAATTACCGACTCTCATCCTATTGGGCATAGAACCCGAAAAATACCGATCCTTAAATAACTAGAGAAAGAAAGGGAATTTCGTCCTCTATGTCGCTCATTGAAAGTATCTTATTTCTCCGTTTGATGCTTCGACGACTGCGCGAACAGCGTGATGGAGTGCTTCATGATGTACTTGGAATTCTTCAATCACGGGGTCAGGTTCAGATGCTGCTGTCGGGATATCTTCGGGGTGAGTTTCGTTATCTCCCATCTTTGCAAAGGCTAGATCCCAATTGGTCTTTCCAGCTTCACGTTCCAAATACATGCTTGGTGCTTGTAGTAGAGCTCTGTCAAGGTCGTTAACGATTGCGATCACGATATCTGTTGATGTAAGGACTCCTGGAGTTGCCAACAAATGCAATGCCTGAAGTTTTCTCATTGCCATCGCCATTATCATCTCTGGCGAGCTGAGCTCTATCACTGCCGAATCAATCTCTTGTAGATCGATGGTGATTTCTCGGTTGACATCGAACCATTCTCTAAGGGTTTCAAATAGCCGTTTGGAGACAGAATGAAGAGCCAACAATTCATCTGGTTTTGGAATTTTTCCAGCTAATATAAAATCTAAATATTTACGAGCACCAGACCCAGCAAATTCATG
>CAJWET010000090.1 GCA_913031515.1 uncultured Acidimicrobiaceae bacterium
TCTTCAATGCTTGGATTCCATGTTATTGTTGGTGGGTTTAATAGCATTTTCTTTGGATGTTTGGTCAGTTTATATTGCACGTGCTCTTCTTTTTTAAACGTAATGGGGTTATATAAATTTTTATCTTCTACCTGGATAGTATATTCAAACACCTCGCTTACAGAGGTGTGTTGTGGTGGGATACTTAAAACTTGCGGTTTATCATTGACATATAATATACCGTTAAATCTATTGACGTCTATACTATCAGAGAGCTCAATAATGTATTTGTGTATATCTAGTTTGTCTGCCTTCCAATTAATGTCAGAATTTTCCAGAAACATGCCTTCTGGCCCTGTGCTCAGATTCCAAAACAGGGATTGGTTGGTGTTTAAATCAAAGTTTTGTAATTGTTTTTGTGTTCTTGGATGAATAGGCCAGTAAATTTCCATATCTTTTGAAACATCATCTAAGAGAAATCTAATTATTGGTTCAAGCACTTCGCGCGTAGATCAACATTTTTCAATGTTTGGTTATCCATTAGAAGAGTTATGACATATTTCACATAGTATGCCGTTTACTTATAGCAGGTTTAGTATATATTTCTGATAAATGGCTTTAATAACTGACAGGGCTAAGTGGGACACTCCAACAATCCTCCGAGCGTCATTTGTTTTTGGTCTAATCTACACCTTCCTCGTTGGAGTATCTTCACTCGAATCAGGTATCAAAGTCATGGGAGCGGACACTCAGGAAAGTCTCTTCGCAAGTGTCAGTAACCCCATCGCTGGACTCTTTATCGGGATACTCGGTACCGTCCTAGTCCAATCATCTTCGGCTTCTACTTCAATAATCGTTGGCCTTGTCGGTACTGGCGCCTTGGGGGTAGGAGATGCTGTTCCAATGGTTATGGGAGCGAACATTGGGACAACGGTAACCAATACCCTTGTAGCCCTAGCGCACATGCGACAGTCAGAAGAATTTAAACGTGCATTTGCCGCAGCGACAGTCCATGACTTCTTCAACTTAATGTCAGTCTGTATTCTCCTTCCGGTAGAAATTTCTACCGGTGTATTGTCGACTCTTGCAGAAAAAATAAGCGGTAAGTTAGTTGGTTCAGCTGGCAGTGAATGGAAGAGTCCCATCAAAAAGTGGGTAAAGGAACCAGTTAGCTGGTTGAAGGACCTTGGTGATGCTATTGGGGCGAAAGGAAATATCCTCGGAACATTTCTGGTTATTGTCGGGCTAGTCATCATCTTGTTATCCCTTGCATACATAACGAAGAATATGCGACAGCTTGTTGCTGATCGTATTGAAGCTTCCCTGAACAAGGTGCTTGGGACTGGTGCGGGAATGGTAGCGATGGTCCTTGGCTTACTTATTACAATCTCCGTGCAGTCGTCGAGCATTACTACTTCGATTATGATTCCTCTTGCAGCTGCAGGAGTTGTAACCCTTCGAAATATCTATCCTGTTACCTTGGGGGCCAACGTTGGGACAACAATAACAGCATTGCTTGCAGCTTTAGCAGCTAGTAGGCCCGAAGCTCTTACTGTCGGTATAGTCCATACACTTTTTAATGTTGGAGGTATTGCGTTGCTTTACCCAATTCCAGGAGTGCGTGATATACCCATACGGGCGGCAGAAAATCTCGCTAGAATTGCAGTAGAGCGACGTTATATAGCAATTGCCTACGTAGTTATTGCCTTTATTGTGATTCCTTTGTTAGGTGTAGCAGTCCTTCGTTGAAAGGGAAAATCTTATGGTTATGTCATTCTTTAAAAAAAGTGAAAGTGGTTTAGACACTATTGCCCATCGAACTATTTCGATGCTCGCAGATGCTCGCCATTCTTTTGATCTGGCTTCCGCAGCTGTATTGAGTGGAGCTAATCCAGAATCCGTGGCACAAGATATCCGTACCACCGACGAGCACATAAACCAAGCAGAACAGACGCTACGTGGAGAGCTAGTAACCCATGTCGCAGTTCATGGGACGACAGAGATTGGTTCTGTGCTTAGCTACACCCTGTTAATTAAAAAAATCGAACGTATAGGTGATCAGGCAAAAAATATTTTAGATCTAGCTGAGGAGGGAGTCTCACTGGTTGATGAAGAAGATATTTCAGAATTAAATGAGATTCGCCGAATTATTTCTTCAATGTTTGCAGAAGCAGCTGACCTGATGGCAGAGACAACCACCGAACAAGCTCGAGAATTTTATGACCGGGCGACCGAATTACGCCACTCGATTGAAAACAAGATTCGAGATTACATGCATTCCGAGGAACCTGGGTATCACGCCGTACCTCGGGCTGTTCTATATAGGTATTGGAAACGGATCGTCTCAAATCTTGCAGGAGTAGTCACTGGTGTCGCTGAGCCTCTCCAGAAACAAGGCTATATAGATGATGGAGAAACGGATTTAGATGATTAGTGAGATCACTAATCGCAACATTCCGGTTCGAGTTGCTGGTTAAAAAACTTAGATAGTTAAAATCTTGTATTTCACATATTGATAACGGGAAGCACTTCTTCGCTCCAGCTTCTAGAATTAGAACGTGAACGAAGAGAGTGAACAATGGGGTAGCTCGTCCTCATCGATATCAGAAGATGGAGAAGAGCGGACACCAGTAAAGATACGTAAACGCAAGTTTGCTGTTTCCCCTTTCGTCCGTTTGAGTCGCGTTCACGCTTTTTCCGCTGCTGGCGATGCAATGGTTACCGTAGCACTTGCAGGCTCTCTCTTTTTCAATATCGACCCAAGCGCCGCTCGTTGGAGAGTTGGTCTATACCTTGCACTGACAATTGCCCCCTTTGCTGTGATTAGTCCACTGATCGGACCAATTATCGATAGATATGCGGGTGGCAGAAGAATCATGATCTTAGGCATAAACCTAATACGGGTGGTGGTAGCCGCTTTGATGATTACAAATCTGGACTCCCTTTTTCTCTTTCCACTTGCCTTCGCGATACTTGTCCTGCAGAAAAGTTATGCCATAGCAAAAGCAGCTGTTGTCCCCACCACAGTTTCCACGCATGAAGAGCTAGTCGAAAAAAACTCGAGACTCTCGTTGCTCTCTGGACTAGCAGGGTTTGTAGGAGCAGCTCCGGCAGCGCTATTACAGTGGATTGGAGGACCGAGCTGGTCTGTTCTGCTAGCTGCTATTGTTTTTTTCGCAGCAGCTATTGCATCCTTGCGTCTTCCAAAAACCAAGATTGCTTCTGATCCAGAGAATGAGAAAGAACGCCAAGAACTACGTTCAAAAGGGATTGTGCAAGCGGCTTCAGGTATGGGGGTGCTTAGAGGAATTATCGGATTTTTTACTTTCCTTGTAGCTTTTGCGTATCGTGGAGGAACAGACGACCTTGATCTTTCCGGAACAGGAACTGCTATAGGAGCAAAACTCCACGAAGAGCTACTTGGAGTTGACCTAGGCGCCGACGGCGCATCAGCGATCAAACTAGGAGCCGTGATCGCCTTTGGAGTACTTGGCGGACTGGCGGGGTCGGTAATTTCACCTCGCCTACGTGTCCGTATAGACGAGGAACGGATTTTACTTGGGGCACTTCTCACAACATTTGTTGCGGCTCTTTTAGGTCTTTGGAGCGGAGGAATCAGTGGTGCATTGCTTGTCGGATTCGCTGTAGCTATTTCGGCCAATGCGGGGAAACTTGCATTTGATTCAATAGTCCAACGTGATGCTCCAGATGCGAATTATGGCCGTTCGTTTGCACGCTTTGAAACTCGCTTCCAATTACTGTGGGTAATCGGGGCTTTAATCCCTGTTATTTTCACTATCCCTGCCCGTCTTGGATTTCTGTTGCTTTCTATTGCCTCAGGTTTTGCCGGTTTTTCACTTATTTATGGCCCGAAAAACGTGGGAAGAGAGTTGGGTAGTCTCCGTCAAAATAAGAAAGATTTACTCGAAGTCATAGGACGAGAGAAAGAGAGTAACCCATCTTCTCAAGAGGAACGAACTCCCGCCCCTTTCGGACATCCAGAACCTCGGAAGCAACAAACGTTTATGCCTTTCCCAGATTCGGATGACTCCGATGGGCCACCGCGGCTTTTTTAAACCAAATATTTCTTTATTCGGAATTGTTAGGTAAATCTATCCTTGCAAGCCATAGACCTGGAGCATCGACTTCATTAGGTGTGGGGAGATTTTGTTCTTTTTCCCATAACCTTGAAAGTTCATTCTCGTCGGCACGCTCTATAACACCTGAAATAAATGTGGCACCGCGTTCATATTGAGTCTGAGTTAGTTCAAGCCCGAACATTCGCTCAATAAAGCGGTCAGACGGGTCAGTTTCTACACGCCGGCGGCGGAGGGCTTCCGTCAACTGGTCATATGATCCGATAAGCCCATTACCCACCCGATCCATAACATAATCTACATATCCTACTATCACGGCAATTAAGGCATGGAGTTCTGGAAGCATAGATAATTGGGCATCACTTTGAATAACACCCAGAACTATTTCTGGATCACCCAATGAGCGCTGTAGATCTTCGAAAGCAGATGGAGATTCCATATCGATCTCTTGAAGCATCTCCCCTAAACCGGCAGGATTGCTTTCAAAACCGCTCACATAGTTCCGCAGCAACGTCTGGAGCCTTTTTTGGACCTGATCTACCTGCAAGACAGCGTGATGGCATAGTTCATGAAGGCAGACCCAAAGAAATAATTCTTGGGTTGGAAGGCTCCACTCTTCTCCAAAGACAGCGATGTTGCTCGTAATAATTTGAATTTCTAGTTCTTTCCCTCGCGGAAGAGGAAGGTCGTACTGACCTAGAGATCGACATGCTAAATGCCCAACCATTGATCCAGCTGTCATAGCTAACATGACTGGCGCCAAATGCTGCATCATTTGACTAAACATCGCGGACATAGGGTCGCCTTCTCCGGTATCGTTGGAAGTTTTACTCGTCAAAGACTCTGAAAGTTCCCGAAGCAATGGCTCATGGGCTTTCAATGCACTATCTATCCATTGGGTTCGAGTCGAAGCTCTTAGTGACACATTTCCAACATCTAGACCAGTCGAGTCATGAATATGAAGTTGAGCAATTCGCGACAGTTCTTCAATCTCTATCCGATGTGAAGGATCGACATTTGGTTCTGATTCTCCGCCAGTAGCCATCTGAATAGCTATTTGTTTTGCGGCACCCCACTGGTCTTGGCCAGAATTACCGAAAAGCTTCTCAAAGTCCCCAAAGAATGGGAATCCCCCAAATGGATTTGTGTTCTCCAATATTCCGTACCTTCGTTAAGAAAATTATGAGTCTGAAACCGATTCTACCAAATCAAAGCACGGTAAATCAGGCCAAGTATAGTTTGATAGCCTAATTTAGGCGCCGTGGGATGGAAATGGTTTAGAGGTATCTTTTCGTTGAAGACTCGTCTACGAGAGCTCTTTGGGCTATGGTTTGGGTCTCGAATCTAAGGTTTGCGAGCGACGAAAAGGCCCAGTTTTTTGAAGAATTCGAGGGAGGCTATGGAAACCCTTATAGTGACAGGTGCCGCTGGTTCAATTGGAACCCGCGTATGCAGGACCCTCGCAGAAACTGATGGGGTTGAGGCAATCCTTGCTTTAGATACGCGTCCCGAGATGCCAAACCATCGTCGTATCTATCACCACCAGATTGACCTTCGGTACGAAGACTTAAAACCGATTTTCGAAGGAGCGTCAACGCTCGTCCACCTAGCCACATCTTTTGGCCCAAGCAGCGATGGTCTAGATGCAGGAGGCGCAGAAATTGACGCAACACGATGTGTTCTTGAAGCAGCTGAAGCAACCGGAGTCAAACGTATAGTGATACTTTCATCCGCCATGGTATATGGGGCATGGCCCCATAACCCGATTCCTGTTTCAGAAGAAACAGCAGTTGACCCAAACCCAGATTTCTCATTTGCTTCGGTCAAAGTAGAAATTGAAAATTTGACCCAAGAATGGTATCAGTCTCACCCTTTCTCAGAGATTGTGATTCTCCGCCCAACCACTGCTCTTGCAAAAGGCCAAATAAGTTGGGTGGCGCGGTCACTCCGGGCCTCAGCAGTTATAGACGCAGGGGATAACGACCCTCCAGTGCAGTTTCTGCACCTCGATGATCTAGCTACAGCGGTCGTGCATGCAGCGAGAGGAGAAATGAGCGGAGTCTATAATGTTGCCCCCGATGGGTACATTGAAGCTGAAGTTTGTCGAGAACTCAGCGGAAGGTTTCCCCGTTTACGAGTAAAGGAAGAAGTCGCAGATCGCCTCGGACGTTTTAGCTGGCGCCATCGGATTGCTCCAACACCACCCGGCCTAACGCCTTATACGATTCACCCTTGGATAATTTCAAATACTCGACTTCGAGAAACTGGCTGGGTACCCGAACATACGAATGCCGAAGCCTATGTAGATGGAACTCCGCCGAAGCCTTGGTCGAATATGAATGCGAAACAACGCCAAAGAACAGCGATGGTTTGTGCAATCATTGCAGGAGCCTTACTGTCTTATCTAGTTTCACGCCTCCTACGCCATCTTCGTGAGGGCTAAATAGTTCAGGATTTAAAGGAGTTCAGATCCAAGAAGAATCAGCCCGATGATTATTGCT
>CAJWET010000091.1 GCA_913031515.1 uncultured Acidimicrobiaceae bacterium
CATCTGACATCAAGGATTGGGAGGGCCAAAATGTTTTTGATGCCAATCCTGACATTATCCGATCGCTGCGCGATAGCGGTCAATTAATCCGCCATGATAGCTACGAACACAACTACCCACATTGCTGGCGAACAGATACTCCAATTATTTATAAGGCTGTACCTTCTTGGTACGTTCAAGTTACATCCATCCGAGAAAAGTTGATTGAGCTAAACCAAGAAATCAACTGGATACCATCAAATGTTCGTGACGGGCGTTTTGGCAAATGGCTTGAAGGAGCCCGTGATTGGTCGATTAGCCGTAACCGTTTCTGGGGATCACCTATTCCAGTATGGAAAAGCGACAATCCAGAGTATCCCCGTATTGACGTCTATGGGAGTCTCGACGAGTTGGAACGCGATTTTGGTACAAGACCAGAGAATCTTCATCGGCCATATATTGACGATCTTGTAAGACCGAACCCTGATGATCCTTCGGGAGAATCAATGATGCGTCGAGTCCCAGAAGTTCTAGACTGCTGGTTCGAATCAGGTTCAATGCCATTCGCACAGGTCCACTACCCATTTGAGAATAAGGAATGGTTTGAGGAGCATTTCCCAGCGGACTTCATAGTGGAATACATTAATCAGACGCGTGGATGGTTCTACACTCTCCATGTACTAGCTGGAGCATTGTTTGAAAAACCAGCTTTTAAAAATGTCATCTGCCATGGAATTCTCCTCGCTGACGATGGGGCCAAATTATCGAAAAGCCTAAGAAACTATACTGATCCTTCTGAAATCTTTGAGACGAAAGGATCCGACGCCCTCAGATGGTATTTCATATCATCACCTCTTTTCCGTGGAGGCGACTCTCGAATTAGTGACCAAGGGATTGATGACGTGGTTCGTCAAATCATTACACCGATATGGAATGCCTATTCCTTCTTCACTCTTTATGCAAACATCGACAACTACAGGGCAAACTGGAGAGTTGACAGTACAAACCTTCTCGACCAATACATCCTTGCGAAGACTCGTTTGCTGGTAGAAGATGTTACGACTGCAATGGACCAGTACGACCTTCCAGGCGCAACTGTTGAGATTAAATCTTTCATCGATGCACTAAACAACTGGTATATCCGTAGGAGTCGAGATCGGTTTTGGGCGCCAGCAAGTCCCAATGATGACAGAGATAAGCAAGCCGCCTATGACACTTTGTATAGCGTCTTAAAAGTCCTGTGTGAAACATGTGCACCCTTTTTACCAATGACCACCGAAGAGATATATTCAGGAATTGAAGGAGCCGAAAGCATCCACTTGGCTGATTGGCCAAACTCAAATGATCTTCCGCCAAACCCTGATTTGGTGAATTCTATGGATCGAGTACGCGACATCGTCTCAACAACACTTAGAGTTCGAGAAGATGCCGGATTAAGAGTTCGATTACCGCTGAATAGCATTACTATTGCGGGGGAAGATCTTTCAAATCTCGAAGAGTACGCGGAAATCATCAAAGATGAAGTAAACGTTAAGTCCGTTATTTTCTCTGATGAAATTGAGTCGCATGCTCGATTCATTTTGAAACCAGACGGGAAAACTCTAGGACCTAGGCTGGGGAAAGCTGTTCAAGAAGTTTTCAAAGCCGCAAAAGCTGGCGACTGGTCATGGGTAGACGACCGAATAATCAAAGTTGGCACTCACTTACTTGAAGAAAATGAGTATTCAATTCATCTGGAGGCGAACCATGGAATTACAGCTGGAGCTTTGGGGACTTGCAATGGAGTGGTTGTACTGGATACAAGCGTGACAGATGAGCTCCTAAATGAGGGCAAGGCAAGGGATACAGTTCGAGCGATACAAGAGGCAAGAAAGAACCAGAATTTAGTCGTAACTGATCGCATTCGAGTCTTAATCAACGCACCGGACAAAGTAGAGCAGGCCATAAAGAACCATCTCCCTTATATAGCTGAACAGGTTTTGGCGATTTCAATTGATTTTCTAACGTCAGGCCAAGAAGAAATTCTTCACCAAGGCAACATAGACGGAGAGAAGATAACGCTTTCCATCACCATTTCGGATGAGAAGTAAGAGTTCTAGATTATTTTACTCTGCTTCATCTGAAAGAAATGCTGAAATCGCGGCATCTGTCTCATCATCAACCAAACCAAGAACACTTTCATGGGGATCGGATTCACGTAACTCTTCGAAGAACCTGTCCCCAGATGTGCCACTTCCATCTGTAACAACCGGAGAAATCTGCGTTGGAGGATCCACATCATCTTCGTCTTCCAACCAATAGTTGCTTATCCCTTCTTCAGCTCCAGCAGCAGCCGCATCAATCCACGACTCAAGATCTTCTGTTGAATGGACAAGACTCAGCTCAGGAGCTACTTCTTCGCTCGCATCTACCCCGATGTCCACTAATGGCTCTTCAGGCTTATTCGCAGCAATAGTTCCAATATTTTCCTCTTCAAAATCTGTATCTCGTGTGGGGGTTGTTTCACCAGAGTCGACAGCTACCTCAGACTTAACCAAACCTTCCTCTATCACATCTGCTTCATCTTCTTCTGCAATAGGTAACGCAAGCTCACTATCTTCAATGATTTTCCGCATCTCGTCGATGATTGCAAGAAGTTGATCTTTCCCAGCGTTTAATTGCCCTTCCAAATACCCACATTTCTCTTCAAGGTTTTCCCGTTTCGAATTAAGACCTTCTAGCGTTTCGTTCAGGTCACTTTGTGACTGTTTAGCCATTTTTCTAGCTTCTTCAACCACCACCCTCCGGATATTATCTGCTTGCGCTTCAGCTGAAGCAATAAGTTGCTCGGCCTGGGATGCAGCTTCTTTTGTCAACGAATCCGCGGTACGTTGTGCGGCCGCAAGCAGTCTTTGGGCAGCACCTTCAGGGTCGTATAGCTCTGAATCGTCTAGCTGATCAGTTGGTTTGCCTAGATTTTCTGATTCTAGTAATTCTGCAAATCTACTCAGGAAAGAGTCCACTTCCTGGATGTCATAACCACCACGCCGAAGTCGTGTAAATTTAACTGTTCTAAGAAACTCTGGGGTTAGATAATTCGGTGTTGAATCAGAAAGGGCCATGCCAAAATGATAGTAGCTCTGAAAGGCTTGGTCGGGGATTACCCCTACCTGTTACAGGTGGTGTTTCAAGCAGAAACGGATCCACCAAGACGCTGACGCTCTTCATCGGAGACTTCAACATCTTTAGGTGTAAGAAGGAAAACATCATCTCCAGCTTTAACGAATCCCCCACCGATTCCCACTTTCAAACCAGAACAAAAGTCAATTACACGAACAGCTACTTCATGTTCCGCTTGCTGAATGTTAACTATCACTGGCTGGCGGCGTTTGATAGCCTCTGAGATTTCTTTAACATCACTGAATCGAACTGGCGTCACTACGCATGGTTTCGAAACTTTCGGAGGCGCAATAGTTCTGACAGCATTTACCAGACGAGATTTGCCGGTATCCTCACTTTTTGGAATTGGACGAACAGTGGTAACTCCACTGGTCTTTGGAGCAGGGGGAGCACCACTATGGTCATGTAATTCTTGAAAATCCTCATCAGAACCCAACCCAAGGTAAAGCATGGTCTTTTTTAGAAAACTTGTCATTAATATCTCCTATTGACATGAGTCAACATATATAAACTAACACCATAGAGCCTTCGCGCTCAATCGTCATCGCGGTTTCCAAAAATTGCTGTCCCAAGCCGAAGTATCGTCGCTCCTGCTTCAAGGGCTAGATCATAGTCATTACTCATACCCATAGAACATTCCGGAAGGTTAAGCATCTTGGACATCTTCTTCAACTTTAGAAAGTGACCCAGAGTTGCTTCACGGTCTGCATGGTCGCCGATCGTCATGAGGCCTGCGACATCAATCTCCAATTCCTGAAGTCGTTCCACGAGTGCCGGTGCCTCGGATGGAGGTGCACCTCCCTGATTTAACGAGCCAGTCATATTTACTTGGACGAGAAGTTTAGGGGTTTCGCAACGCTTTGCAATTTCTTCCCCTAAGGCCATCGAATCAACTGATTGCCACATGAAGACATTGTGGAAGAGCTTCTTGACCTTATTCCTCTGAAGATTCCCTACGAAATGCCATCTTTGAGAGCCTTCCACTTCTGCGCCATCCAATAAGCTTTGCTTTGCCAACATCTCTTGAGCGTAGCTTTCACCAATGTCATAGATACCAGCTTTATTTACTGCCCTGATAGCTTCGACGCTAAAACCCTTTGTCACTGCCACAATGGTTACTCGATTTGTAGATTTAGATGATATTTTCGTTTGAATATCCCCTACCCGATCTGCCACCAACTGGTAGTCAATAGAATTACGCAAGACTATTCTCCTTTGATTCAATCCATCCAACCATTGCCTGTCGTTGCGGATCCTTCCTTACCCTATATGACCAAAATTTCTCTGAGTCAGAAGTGCACTCATCAAATTGAACGAATTTAGTTACACCATTTTTTGCTAAAGCAATCTCTACCACCTGAGGTAAATCAAGGGCCAAAGAACCTTCTCTTGTCTTTGAGCGGATACTTTCCCCAAAGACGCTGCACATTTTTTCCATTTCCGGTTCACCAAATGCATAAAAGCCGGGATGGATGCAAGGACCAAGTACAGCTATCGTGGGCTTCTTCCCCATCTGCTCCATTACGTTGACCGTTGCGTCAACCACACCTAGCATCAGGCCCTTCCACCCCGCGTGGACAAGACCAAGAGAACCCAAAGGGCTAACGAGTGCAATTGGGGCACAATCAGCAACTTGTATTGAAATCGGGACCTCTGAATTGTTCGTACACAACGCATCACCTTTTTCTCCTTGGTACTGGCCTGGCTCCACTACCTGCACGACTTCTCTACCATGTATCTGTTGAAGATACGTCCATTTTTCACCGACGATTGATCGTTGCCTTTTCGCAAGGGTCTTTCCATCCTGCCTTGAAGACAAATCTCCATGATCTTTTGAGGTAAACAGAAGGCACACGCGCCTGCCATCTTCTAACCGATAGGACCATGAAGGCTTTTCATGTCGCATCAAATGAGAATACAGAACCAGATGCCCTGAAGGGCCGCTTTCTAAATATTAATTACTTTAGAAAGTCAGGTACATCAAGTCCAGTGTGTACTTCCGTCGTTTCTGCAGGATCACCGAAGACATCTGGAATGTCATTCTCCACAGGAGTCCGCCTTACTGGTCGACTTCCATTTTCCCAACGATCGAACCCCGCAGCGATAACCGTTACTCGTACTGTGTCACCAATAGATTCATCTACGACAGTGCCGAAGATAATATTGGCGTCAGGGTGTGCCACGCCAACAACAAGTTCAGCTGCCTCGTTTACCTCATTCAATGTCAGGTTACTTGATCCGGTTATCGACAAAAGAATACCGCGTGCTCCGTCAATAGGTGACTCCATGAGCGGACTAGAGATCGCTTTTCTAGCGGCACTTGTTGCCCTCTGCTCACCGCTTCCCTCACCGACTCCCATTAAGGCAGATCCGGCGTCATTCATAATCATCTTTACATCCGCAAAATCCGTGTTAATCAACCCAGGTGTTGTGATCAGTTCAGTGATACCCCTTACTCCATCTAGGAGAATTTCATCAGCCTTAGCAAAGGCTTCCACAACGGTTGTTTGTTCGTCAGCTACTGACAAAAGTCGGTCATTGGGTATAACGATTTGTGTGTCAACTTTTTCCCGAAGACGCGTAATCCCTTGGTCCGCCTGAACTGCTCTCCTTCGGCCTTCAAATCCGAATGGCCGTGTAACAACAGCAATTGTCAAAGCTCCCAAACCTTTAGCCACATCAGCAACAATTGGCGCTGCCCCTGTTCCCGTTCCTCCACCTTCACCAGCGGTTATAAAAACCATGTCAGCCCCTGAAAGAGCTTCTTCGATTTCTTGCCGGTTGTCTTCGGCGGCCTGACGACCAATATCTGGGTCGGATCCGGCACCCAAGCCTCGAGTCAATTCTCTCCCGATATCGATCTTGACTTCTGCATCTGAAAGAAGTAGCGCTTGCGCATCTGTATTTATCGCCTGGAATTCAGCTCCACGGAGACCGGCGTCGATCATTCGGTTAACAGCGTTTACCCCACCGCCGCCAACGCCTACCACTTTAATGACTGCGAGATAGTTATGCGGTTTGCTCATTTTCTTTGTCTCCTTGTGTTTTCACGAAGTTAAAGCCATACAAGACGTTTAATCTTGATATGTAAGTCATGGCTTCTATGTAGAAGGGTACGAGCAACTCGGGTCACGACACAACACAGGCGTCAGTGGGGCCCTCACATCAATATGCAAAACGGAACTTTGGTCTACTTGAGACAATATGGTGGCAGCAGCGAGAGCCTTCCCCTCAATATCAGTCGTGTCTCCATCATTAACCGATCCCGGCACAGGCCCGGACTGGTCAATCGTGATTCCGTCGCCAGATATCACTTCAGACTCGT